>JAAEPA010000252.1 GCA_024222475.1 Gammaproteobacteria bacterium
CTCGACAATGGTAACGGCACCATCACCTACACGCCTGAACCGGGATTCACAGATTCGGACAGCTTTGACTATCAGATCTGCGACACGGGCCTGCTGTGCGACACGGCCACAGTGAACATAACTGTTGAGGATGATCAGATCATCTATGCGAAATCGAGCAGCGGTGGCAGTGTTGGAGGCGTCGACTTCGATGATGATGATATCTTGAGCTTTAACACGAGCACCGGGATGTGGTCTATGTTCTTCGATGGCTCTGATGTGGGTCTTGATGCGAACGGGCAGGAGATCAATGCCTTCCATATCGACGTGGACGGCAGCGTGTTGCTGAGCCTGGGTACCGTTGGCGCCATTCCTGACGTAGGCAGTGTGGATGATTACGACATTGTGCGCTTTATCCCCACTTCAACGGGTGACACGACCGCCGGCAGCTATGAGTTGTATTTCAATGGAGAGGACTTTGGATTGGACACCGCCAGTGAGGATATTGACGCCATAGGCTTTGCTCCGGATGGTCGTCTAGTCGTGAGCACTCGGGGCTCGTATAGCGCCGGTGGGATTAGCGGCGGGGATGAAGACCTGATCCTCTTTGACTCCGGGCTGTGGGAATTGTATTTTGATGGTTCATCTGTAGCCCTGGATGTCAGCACCGAGGATGTTAACGGTACATCGATTGACTCTAATGGTGATGTTTATCTGAGCGTTTCCGGCGTGTTTAATGTCGCCGGTTTGAGCGGAGACGAAAGCGACATATTCGTCTGCACGCCCGGATCGACCGGACCTATTACGAGCTGTACGTTCAGCATGTTTTGGGATGGCTCAGATCCAGCATACGGCTTTGCAGGGGAAGTTCTCAACGGTTTCTTCGTGGGCAGTAGCAACGGAGGGCAATCCGATGTTCCGCCGGTGGCGGTTGATGATAGTACGATTACTTCTC
>JAAEPA010000253.1 GCA_024222475.1 Gammaproteobacteria bacterium
AAAAATAGCATTGTAAAACAGATCACTGTGGAGATGATCGGTGTCGATACCCAACCAGAGGCAATACTTGCCAACACTCGCCAGCGGACGAGCTTGGCCCCCTTTTTGCCCTGCAATAGGGCGATACCGATCACTGCCCCTACCACGGCTTGGGAACTGGAGACCGGGATCAGCGGTAGGGCCGGCAGACCCATGCTGAGCAGAAAGTGCTCTAGTCCGGTGGAGGCAAACAGAAACAACACGATCGACTGGGCAACAACCACGACCCAGGCCGCCACCGGGGTCAACGGCATCAGCGAGTTACCCACGGTCATCATCACCTGTTTCGAGTAAGTGATTACGCCGACGCCAATCGCAATAGCCCCCAGCGTGAACAATTGCTGTACCGAGGTCAGGGTGAACAGGCCACCGACGTCAACGTCCGTGAACGGTGATGAGGATACAAACACCCCCATAACGTTGCCGATGTTGTTGGCCCCCAGGCTGTAGGCCCCGAAGGCCCCTGCCAGTATCAACCCGATCCGGGTGTAGGCATCCAGGCTGATGAGGTGGACCTTGGCCAGACGGATGAGCTTGACGGTCAGTTTATATACTATCGCCGCGAAAATGCCTCCGAGGATGGGCGCGGCAATCCAAGTGCCGACAATCTTGCTCAACGCGGTCATATCGGTGATAGAACCGGTGAAGAGGTTCCAGCCTACGATTCCGCCGACAACCGCCTGGGTAGTGGAGACCGGCAGTTTCAACCGGGTCATCCAGTAGACGGTCAACGCCGCGGAGAGGGCCGTCATGAACGCCCCCGGAAGGGCATTGATTGCGCCTAACTTGCCGAGCCCGTGGGCTGCACCGGCCCCGCTGATCACCGCCCCCAGCAGTATGAACACAGCAGAGATGGTCGCCGCCGTCGCAAAGCGTACCATGCGCGAACCCACCGCTGTTCCGAACACATTGGCGGCATCGTTGGCCCCCAGCGACCAGCCCAGAAACAGACCGCTGGAAAGATAAATGAATATGGCTATATCCATGATTTTTGCCCCTCACTCGGTGTTGATTTCATCATAACGAGCGCTTTATGGTGTAGATGGAAATCCATTCACTGACACTCTCGGCGTCATCGGCGAGCTCATCCAGGACGTCCACGAAATAGCGATACTGCAACTTTTGTTCGAGGGGCAGATCCGACGTACCGAACAAACTGCGTTTTAGCCGTACAGCTATCTCATCGACCTCGGACTCATAAAAACTGACCTTGTGGGTATTGTCTTCGACAGCAGTAATGTCCTTGAAAAAGGCGCGCGCCGAGTGCACGGTCGCTTCTATGCACTTTACGCAGGTCTCAACGAGCTCGTTATAGAGTTTATTTGATCCCTTCGGTGCAGAGGTGTGGTAAGGACGTTCAATGTCGAACAGGGTTGCGATTTTGGCGTAGTGGTCCACAAGGTAGTCCAGTTCCTGGATCAGACTGAGCACGTCGGCACGCAAATCGGGAATGAGCATATGCGTATACAGCTCTCGTCCG
>JAAEPA010000254.1 GCA_024222475.1 Gammaproteobacteria bacterium
CATCAAAATCCTGGGTTCGACATCGTTGACTATGACCGGAAAACGGGAATGCCAGAAGATTATTCGACATACTATCTTGCTAATCTGGACAGCGCGTCTACGGCCGTGCCGGGCGACTGGCGGTTCGAATACACCTTCACGCAGGCTTTTGACCTTGCCGAGTATTCGGCCAAAGATCTTGCCAAATTGATCGAAGCGGTCGATGCCGGCGGGCCCGCCTCTGCGACTTATCGACAGCTCTATGCGCTAAGGCATGAGCAACTGCCGCAGAAGGATCTCCCGGTCTATGTGTGCGCAATGAAGGAGCTGGAAGCCAACCGCTTCAACCAATGCAGGTGTGGCAAGTAATATTTCCGCTGCACCTGATAACAACAGCCCCATGATGGCATTCAGTGAGAGCGAATCCCTAGCAATAACAACGCCCGACCCCGCCCGAACCCAACATTCAACCGTGGCAATCAGCAATCCAGTCATCATGCCGTTGTGGCTGCTACCCGATTACAACACACCGCAGCGCCACAAAGAATGCTCCGCGGTTCATAAGATCGGTTCCTCTTGGAATCGAGAGAATGCGGACATGGATTCCGCAAATAACGCGATTGAATATTAGCTGGTCTTGG
>JAAEPA010000255.1 GCA_024222475.1 Gammaproteobacteria bacterium
GGGGCTTCCCCAATGTGTGGTAACAGTATTTGCCAGGATCGCCGTTTTCTGGCCGAGTCGATGCCGGAACTGGAGTCGTTTTTTCATTACCGGAACCTGGATGTGAGCACCATAAAGGAACTGGTCCGGCGCTGGGCTCCCGATTTGGCCAAGGGACTTAAAAAGAAATCGACTCATCTTGCCATGGAAGATATTCGAGAGTCCATTGAAGAACTTGAGTACTACAGGAACTGCTTTTTCAAGCTATGATCTGGCCGCGAAATTGTTGGGGATGAGTACCGTACTGACATTATTCATCGAGGCGTCCTTCTCGGGGTAATCTAGGATGTAATGCAAGCCTCGGCTTTCCTTGCGGATCATGGCGCAGCGGATGATCAGATCGCTCACCAGGGAGAGGTCACGCAGTTCTATTAGATCGTTAGTAACCCTGAAGTTATTATAGTACTCATCGATTTCATGGCGTAGCATATCGACTCGCCGTTTGGCTCGCTGCAGGCGTTTGGTGGTGCGTACGATACCGACATAGTCCGACATGAAACGGCGGAGCTCATCCCAGTTATGAGCTACTACGACCTCTTCATCGGAATCGGTGACTTTGCTTTCATCCCATGGTGGGATATCGATTGCATAAGGGCTTTGATCGAGCTGTCCGAGCAGGTGTTCACTGGCGGAGCGGGCAAAAACCAGACATTCCAGCAGCGAGTTGCTAGCCATGCGATTAGCCCCGTGCAGACCGGTATAAGACACCTCGCCGATGGCATACAGGTTCTGGATATCGGTTCGGGCATGGATATCGGTCATGACTCCGCCGCAGGTGTAGTGGGCTGCAGGCACTACCGGGATCTGTTCCCGGGTGATATCGATCCCGAATTCCAGGCAGCGGCTATAGACAGTGGGAAAATGCGAGGTGATAAAATCCGCGGGCTTGTGGCTGATATCCAGGTACACACAGTCTATTCCCAGTCGTTTCATTTCGTGGTCTATCGCCCTGGCAACGATATCTCTGGGGGCCAGTACCCCTCGAGGGTCGAAACGGTCCATGAATTCAGTGCCATCGGGTAACCGCAGTTTGGCTCCTTCTCCGCGCAACGCTTCGGTTACCAAAAAGGTTTTGGCCTTGGGGTGGTACAGACAAGTGGGGTGAAATTGCATGAATTCCATATTGGCGACCCGGCAACCGGCACGCCAAGCCATGGCGATCCCATCTCCAGAGCAGGTATCGGGGTTGCTGGTGTAGAGATATGCCTTGCTTGCACCGCCGGTGGCCAGTACCACGAAACGGGCCTTGAACACCTCAACCTTGCCGCTTTGAAGATTCAGGACATAGGCGCCTACACAGATATTGTCTCTACCGATCAATTTTCCCGAGGTGAGTAGATCGATGGCGATATGAAATTGCCGAATGTCAATGTGCGGGTGGCTGCGGGCATTGTCCGCCAGTGAGGATTCAATGGCTTTGCCGGTGGCGTCGGCCGCATGCGCGACGCGGCGGTGACTGTGCCCTCCTTCACGGGTGAGGTGCAGGGTAGAGCCGCCATTGGGCAGAGGTTGGTGGGTAAAGGTGACGCCTAGTTGCTGAAGCCATCGAACGATTTCTCGTCCATGTGTTACGGTATAGCATACAATTCGCTCATCACACAGCTCTGCACCGGCGACCAGGGTATCGGCCACATGAGACGCTATGGAGTCCTGCTGGTGGAGCACCGCGGAAATACCGCCTTGGGCATACCATGTGCTGCCCTCAGTCAATGAGTTCTTACTCAATACTCCGATGCGAGCATGAGGGGCCAGCCGCAGCGCCATGCTAAGGCCGGCAGCGCCGCTGCCGATAATCAGGACATCGTATTGGTGATGATCTGAGTGAGATTCAGGGTTTGTCATTGAGACGTATTTTTACACAAATTCATGGGTAGATATATCGGGGTGAGGACTCTGACGGTAGAATACAACATTTTATTATCATCTTAGAGAACTCCGAGAGGGGTATTCTGTCAATTAGCGTAGACGCTGGGAAGCGCGGTAAGAAAGGGGGATGCCCGGATGGGCGAGAAAAATAATGATCTGGTGCTGATCAGACGTGTTCAAGCGGGTGACAAGAGTGCCTATGACGTACTGGTCCGTAAATATCAGCATAAGATCATTAAACTGATTTCCCGCTATGTGCATGACTCCGATGCAGCCCAGGATGTGGCTCAGGAGGCATTCCTGAAGGCATATCGTGGATTATCCCGATTCCGTGGTGATAGCGCCTTTTATACTTGGTTATATCGGATTTCGATCAACACGGCGAAAAACTATCTCGTAGCCCAAGGACGGCGGAAGCCTGATTATGAGGTGGATGCGCAGGAGGCGGAGAACTATGAGGGAGCCTTGGCGCTGAGGGAAAATGGTACGCCAGAGCGGCAATTGCTTAAGGATGAAATTGAACGTACAGTATATCGTGCGATAAAGGAGTTACCGGACGATCTGAGGACGGCTATTACACTGCGTGAACTCGAAGGTATGAGCTACGATGAAATCGCCCAGGCCATGGATTGCCCCATCGGTACAGTGCGCTCGCGCATATTTCGAGCCCGCGAGGCCATTGACCGGGCTCTCGGGCCCCTGGTGAGTTGATTTAGCGGTGCAACGACGGCTGTCAGGTTCGATTATTTGAGATTTTCAGAAATCAATTAGGAATGTAAACGACGCGCTTCCTTAACCGGCGCCGAATGATCGTTAGTATTCAAGGCGTGGCGACAGGTGCATAGCCTAGCTATATCACTGTTGCCGCAACGCCGAATAGAAGCGATAAAGCAAGCCGGATAGGGAGGTTGTTTAGGTAGCATACCTTAGGGTGAGAGAATTGATATATGAGTAACAAGAGCGATGAGATCTTGTCGGCCTTTATGGATGAAGAAACCACTGCGCTTGAGTCTCGTCGGTGCACCAACGCCTTGTTGTCCGATAAAGTCATGCGCTCGCGTTGGGAGCGTTATCATATCGTCAGAGAGGCGTTGCACGGGAATCTGCCCGTCGCTATGGACCGAAATATTAGTCGTAGCGTGATGCGACGCATCCAGGAGCAAGAGGCGCAGGGCAAGCCGGGAAAGAATCAATCCTTTAGGTTCTTGAAACCAGTGGTAGGGGTTGCGATCGCGGCATCGGTAGCAGCATTGACCTTGTTCGGGGTTCGCTCCTTTATCAGCCCCGGGTCAGTGCTCACTCCGGTTGAGGTCGCTGAGGTACAGCTCAATGATCAAAGGCAGATCGTAAATCTAGAGGATGCAGCACCAACCAGAGGATGGTACGACGACCCCCGCGCCAGGGCGCGGATGAACAGTTACCTTGTCAACCATGCTGAGTATGCGGCTAGAAAGGGCGTAATGCCTTATGCGCGCATAGTAGGTTATGACATGAACCATTGATTGAGATAGAGCATCTTAGATGCGTGCACTCATAGTATATGTTCTGATTTTTATTCCGCTATCGGCTGGGGCGGAGCAGGAGGCCAAGTTTTGGCTGAATAAGATGTCAATTGCCGTGGAGTCCCTCAATTATGAAGGGACATTTGTTTTTATGCATGACCATGAAATGGAAACCATGCATATTATTCATGGCAGCGATTCTCTAGGGGTGAAGGAGAGGCTGGTTTCACTGAATGGAGAGCCTCGAGAAGTCATACGGGATAATGGTGTACTGACTTGTATCTGGCCCAAAAGCCGCGTCCTAGTGGTGGAGAGAAACCGTGTACGTCCAGGGTTTCCAGCCGCTATACCGGAACACATCGATACCCTAGTCGATCACTATGAGTTACTGGTGGTCGGCACCAGTCGCATTGCGGGATTTGATTGCAAGGTCATCGAGATTCGCCCTAAGGATCATTTCCGCTATGGTTATCGGTTATGTGTCGCAGAGAGTTCAGGCATGTTGTTGAAATCGGCTATGCTTGATATTGAGGGTAAGCCCATAGAACAGGTCATGTTCACGGGTATCGAGTTTTTTGATGACATCCCGGAGATTAGCTTTAAACCCAGTGCGATACTTGCTGACAGCATCAAGCAAGCCGTTTCGGTTAGAGATCATCCCACCGTTTTACAAGCTGATCTAGGTTGGCGGATAGACCGTATGCCCACGGGTTTCAGAGTTAGTGAGAACGTAAAACGGCCTATTCCGGCGAGCACATCACCCGTACAACATATGATCGTGAGCGATGGGCTGGCCTCTGTCTCAATATTTATTGCCAAGCCCGATGCCGTGAATGGGTTTTTCAGTGGCGCCATTGGTCGGGGAGCCTTTCACGCTTATGCTTTCAACGTCAATCAGCACCAGGTTACCGTGGTGGGTGAAGTGCCTCGGGATACCGTGAAAATGATTGGCGAATCGATCGTGTACAAAGGTGGTGAACATGATTGAAGAGCAGGCATGCGTTATCTGCGTGGAGGCGGGGGGGTATGCGTGGGTTGAAACTCAAAGGCAAGGAACTTGTACATCCTGCGCCGTCAATAAAGGTTGCGGTACCGCCGTACTTGCTAAATGGTTTGAAAACAGGCGTAACCGGGTCAGGGTGCTCGATCCGATTGACACACAGGTAGGTGATCGAGTGGTGGTCGGAGTGCATGAAGATGCCTTGGTTAAGGGTTCGCTAGTGGTCTATATGCTTCCTTTGATATGTCTAATGGGTATGGCTATATTCGGCAATCATCTGCTGGCTGCAACCGAATATGGGGAGTTGGCCAGCGTGGTCTTCGGCCTGCTTGGTTTAGCGATAGGATGGGCGGGGGTTAACCGATTTAGCCGTAAGATCTCGAGTGATAGTCACTATCAACCCGTCATCTTACGTCGAGATCCTTGAGCCCAGGGGAGGGATGACCGCGCGGAGATATGAGGATCCAATACAAGTCAAGACGTGGGTTCGTTCTGACCCCGTGAAATCAATAGATATGTAATCGTTCAGATCCCCCCTCAAATTCCCTCTCCATCAGGGAGAGGGTTAGGGTGAGGGTTAAAAAAGACTGGGGGGGCTGAACGGTTACATAGATATCCGTTATCCTCATCTTAGGAATGCGAATGAAATAACTTCCCTAACTGGCGCTGAATGATCGTTCGTATTTAAGGCGCGACAACAGGCGTATAGCTCAGCTATATAACTGTTGTCGCAACGCCGAAGACGGACGATAAGGCAAGCCAGATGGGGAAGTTATTTCGGTAGCATTCCTTAGTCGATGAAGTGAACCGCATCGTTACGCGGTTGTATGCAACGTCCTATTCCTGTCTGTCGTGGAGAGAATTTTGTATGAATGTATTAGCCACTAAGCAAAGGCTGTTATTTGTTGTTCTACTGGTGGGCTTGCTTCAAGCCGGCATGGCATCCGCTCGAGTAGCGCTGCCTGATTTTACCGAGTTGGTGGAAGCGAATGCCGCCGCTGTGGTGAACATCAGTTCCAGTAAACAGCAGTCGGTAAAACGTCGGCTTCCTCCGGGTATGGAGATTCCAGAGATACCGGAGGATACGCCCTTTGGAGATCTGCTACGTAAGTTTTTTGGTGAGCAGGGAGAGGGAGAGCATAGCGAGCGGTTTCAGTCCAAGTCCTTGGGCTCCGGTTTTATATTTTCGCAAGATGGTTATGTCGTCACCAACCATCATGTGGTTCAGGATGCCGACGAGATCATCGTTAAATTAAATGACCGTCGTGAAGTGATCGCGGAGATCGTGGGCACCGACCCACGCAGCGATATCGCCCTACTCAAGATTGAGGCGAAAGATCTCCCCGTATTGAAAATCGGCAATTCAGACCAGCTTAAGCCGGGTGAATGGGTGTTGGCCATCGGTTCACCCTTTGGTTTTGATCATTCCGTTACCGCCGGTATCGTTAGCGCTAAGGGACGCAGCTTGCCGAGTGAGAACTACGTCCCTTTTATTCAGACCGATGTCGCCATAAACCCGGGGAACTCGGGCGGGCCGTTGTTCAACCTCGACGGTGAAGTGGTAGGTATCAATTCTCAAATCTACAGTCGAACAGGGGGATTCATGGGCCTGTCTTTCGCCATTCCCATCGAGGTGGCGATGGACGTCGTGGAACAACTCAAAACCGTAGGCCATGTGCAACGAGGCTGGTTAGGTGTCTACATACAAGAGGTTACTCGGGAATTGGCCGAATCCTTCGGCATGAATCAACCGATGGGGGCCTTGGTAGCCAATGTGCTGCCTGACAGCCCGGCTCAAGACTCCGGTATCAAGGTGGGTGACGTCATCCTGGCCTATGATGGTAAAGATGTTAACAATTCAGCGGCATTGCCACCGATGGTAGGACGAACCAGGGTGGGAAAAACGGTCAAATTGAAGGTGATGCGCGATGGAAGCCGCAAGATCATAAAGATCGAGATCGGACAATTACCGGAAGAGGATTCGCCGATACTGGCCGGCAGCCCCACCCCCTTGGAGAAAACCACGGTGCTGGGACTGGAACTGGAGAAATTGACCGAAAAGCAGCGTCAAGAGATGGATCTGGACGGCGCGGGGCTGTATGTTAAACGCGTTCACGACGGTCCAGGCAGGCGGTCGGGCATCAAGGAGGGTGATGTTTTGCAGATGATCAACAATGAGAAAATTTCCAGTGTTGAGCAGCTTAGCGATATCATAGCGGGATTACCCAAGGGTAAGTTCGCCTCTGTACTGGTACGGCGCAGTCAGGGCCCTGAATTTATTGCGATTAGGATACCGAAGTAGGCCCTCCTGTCTGCACTGATCAGTTGGGGTTATTGCCCGGTAAGAACCCATTCCTTAACCCCTTCGCGGGTGTAAGAAAATCAAATATTCTTTATTTTAATCGGCCGTATAGCGAATTGCGGCCGATCATGGCGTGGAGATCTAGACAAATATTCTATGGAGTATATTCGTAACTTTTCCATTATTGCCCATATCGACCATGGGAAATCAACCCTGGCGGACCGGTTTATTCAACATTGCGGAGGGCTGGCCGATCGTGAAATGGCAGAGCAGGTGTTGGACTCGATGGATCTGGAGCGCGAGCGAGGGATCACCATCAAGGCGCAAAGTGTCTCATTGAACTATGCCGCAAAAGACGGCCATACCTATCAGCTCAATTTTATCGATACGCCCGGTCATGTGGATTTTTCATATGAAGTTTCTCGCTCCTTAGCGGCCTGCGAGGGTGCATTGCTGGTAGTCGATGCCTCCCAGGGCGTGGAGGCTCAGAGTGTGGCCAATTGCAACACGGCCATCGATCAAGGACTGGAGGTCATGCCGGTATTGAACAAGATCGATCTACCCTCGGCGGACCCGGACCGGGTGGTGCAGGAGATCGAGGAAATCATCGGCATAGAGGCCACTGGGGCGGTATTGGTGAGCGCCAAGACCGGAATAGGCATCGTTGATCTTCTAGAGGCCCTGATTAAACAGATTCCTCCTCCACGGGGAGATACTACCCAACCGTTGAAGGCCTTGATCGTTGATTCCTGGTTTGATAGTTATGTCGGGGTCATTGCCCTGGTTAGGTTGGTCGATGGTGTCCTGGAGCCGAAACAGAAGATTCAAGCCATGTCCACCGGACGGGTTTATCAGGTCGAAAAGGTGGGGGTATTCACCCCCAAGCGCAAACAATGCGAACGGCTACAAGCCGGTGGGGTGGGATTCGTCATCGCCGGGATAAAGGATATCGATGGTGCCAAGGTCGGTGATACCTTTACTTTAGCCAAACATCCAGCCGCCAAGGCGTTACCCGGGTTCGAAGAGGCCCAACCTAAGGTATTTGCCGGTTTATATCCCAGCAGCTCGGATGACTACGAAGGTCTGCGCGAGGCGCTGGAAAGGCTGCGTCTGAACGATTCGGCCTTGCAATATGAGCCGGAGACCTCTCAGGCCTTAGGGTTTGGGTTTCGATGTGGTTTTTTGGGCATGCTGCACATGGAGATCGTGCAGGAACGCTTGGAACGAGAATATGATCTTGATCTTATTACCACCGCCCCCACGGTGGTCTACCAGATTTATACGACCAATGAAGAGATCGTTGAGATACATAATCCCGCGGATCTACCGCCAGTAAACAAAATTGCTGAGATTCGTGAACCGATCATCAATGCCACGATTTTGGTACCCCATGAGTATGTCGGTGCGGTGATTACCCTGTGCATCGAGAAACGTGGCGTACAACAGAAATTGCAGTATCTTGGAAATCAGGTCTCACTGGTTTTCGACATGCCCTTGAGCGATGTGGTATTGGATTTTTTCGATCGCTTGAAATCGGTAAGTCGGGGATACGCTTCATTCGAATATCATCAGGCGCGTTTCGAAGCGGCCTCCCTGGTCAGGGTGGATATACTGATTAATGGCGAACGGGTGGATGCATTGTCTTTGATCGTGCACCGGCCGAATGCCCAGTTTCGTGGCCGGGAGCTGGCCGCCAAGATGAAGGACATTATCCCTAGGCAGATGTTCGATGTTGCGATACAGGCCGCGATAGGGTCCCAGATTATCGCCCGATCGACCGTCAAGGCATTGCGTAAAAATGTAACGGCAAAATGCTATGGCGGGGACATCACACGCAAGAGAAAATTGCTCGAAAAGCAGAAGGCAGGCAAGAAACGCATGAAGCAGATAGGCAGCGTGGAAATTCCCCAAGAGGCATTTCTAGCGGTGCTGCAGGTTGATAAGTAATTTGTGAGGTTTTTTTATAATCAAGGTAACGACTCACACCATGAAGGACATGAAGTGTTAAAAGGAAATAGAGAGTTGGCAAGCCGAGTCATTGGCGTCGCTACTGATATCTTCCAAATCCCTAAGGGTTTAAAAGCTTTGCCCTGTAACATCTTAATGTCCTTCATGCTCTTCATGGTGTAAGTAGTTTCTAATCAAGAATAGAAAAAATGAATATAGATCTAGAATTGGTGTTGGTTTTTGGGGTGATAATCACCGGCGTGATATGGCTGGCGGATCGTTTTTTTCTAGCCTCCCGACGCAGTGAACAGTTAGTGAATAATGGTTTTAGCTCACCAAGGCTGGAAGAAAAAGCATCGCGCGACGCCGGGGTGACTAAGGATCCCTGGTATGTGGAATATTCGAAATCATTTTTTCCGGTGTTGCTGGTGGTGCTGGTATTGAGATCCTTTGTGGCGGAACCTTTTAGGATTCCATCGGGTTCGATGATGCCTACCTTGCTGGTGGGCGATTTTATTCTAGTTAATAAATTTGCCTATGGGGTCAGGTTGCCGGTTCTGAATACCAAGATCATCGATATCGCAGGTCCTAAGCGGGGCGATGTTGCGGTATTCAGATTTCCTCGCAATCCCTCCGATGATTATATAAAGAGAATCGTTGGATTGCCCGGGGACCGTATCGCTTACTTCGACAAGACCTTGTATGTCAATGGTAAGAAAATGAATCAGCAGCCGATGGGCCGGTACCAGGGAGTGGGTTCCGGTAACGTCATGGATAGAGCGCAGCTCAGAGAGGAAAATCTCGAAAAGGTCGATCATCGGATCTTGATCAACGAGAATCGAATGAATATCGAGTTCGAATATGTCGTTCCCCAAGGCCAATACTTCGTGCTCGGGGATAATCGAGACAACAGCAATGATAGTCGTTACTGGGGTGGCGTTCCGGAAGGTCATCTGGTTGGCAAGGCATTCATGATCTGGTTGAATTGGGACATCGAGGGTGGTGTGTTTGATACCAACCGGATAGGTGAACGCATCATTTGACCGGTATCCGCCTTGTTGCAGTCGTTTGTAATGGGTATAAGAAGCTGTTTTTAACCCTCTTAAACTTTTTCTAATACATTAGGATAAGGTGTCAATGACAGCGATTACAAAACAAACGGGTGCATCCATGTTATTGTGGATGGCCTTTATCGGCGCGGCGGGGCTTACGGTGGTCATCGGCATGAGGCTCGGTCCCATATATATCGAATCCTATATGGTCGATGGAATCCTGGAAGAGGTGGCGCTGGAGTCGCGCGACAAAAAAAGGAACAAGAACCAGATTTGGAATGCCATCAGCAAACGTTTCACCATCAATAACGTCAATACGGTAAAAAGAGAACACTTTTTTTATAAGAAAGAAAGAGGCGAGACCAAGATCTCGTTTAAGTATGAGGTAAGGACCAAGCTGGTGGGAAACCTGGATGGTATCATGGACTTTGAAATGGCTAAATCCTTTGTTTCCGATGGCTAGCCGTGATCTCAATAAATTACTGGGCCAGGATTTTTTAAACTCAAGCCTCTTTCAAGAGGCGATTACCCATCGAAGTGTCGGCAGCAGGAACAATGAGCGTTTGGAGTATCTTGGTGACTCGGTTTTAGATCTGGTCATCGCGCAATACCTGTTCGTGAAATTTCCCGAGCTCAAAGAGGGCGATTTGAGCCGAACCCGGTCTCATTTGGTTAAGAAGGACACCCTCGCTGAGATTGGTAGCGAGATTGATCTGGGCAGACTCATCGCTCTGGGTCAAGGTGAACTGAGAAGTGGGGGGCAGAAAAGGCGTACGATTATCGCGGATGCCTTGGAGGCCATCATCGGTGCGGTTTATTTGCAAAAGGGCCTCAGCGAGGCCCAAAGCTTCATATTCAAGCTGTTTAAATCTCGTTTGAACGCGCTACCTTCCCCCGAGCAACTTAAAGATCCCAAAAGTCAATTACAGGAGCTATTGCAGGCCAAAAATATGCCGCTTGCCCGTTATTCTTTGATCGACACCCAGGGGTCATCCCATGCCCAGAGCTTTAATTCACGCTGCGCCATCAAGGAACTCAGCATCATCACCTCCGCATGGGGCAGCACCAAACGTAGGGCGGAGCAAATCTCGGCGCGTAAGGCCTTAGATATTATTTTAAAAACAGATGAAACCAACAACTAAAATTTCGGAGGAATGCAGCACCACGGCCGGATCCGCCTCGGAACCGATCCGCTGTGGTCACGTTGCAATTATCGGTCGGCCAAATGTCGGCAAGTCGACCTTGTTGAATGCCTTGCTTGGCGTAAAGCTCGCCGCCATTGCTGATAAACCCCAGACGACTTGGCACAACATCCGCGGCATACTTACCGAGCATAATGCCCAGATCATTTTCGTCGATACCCCCGGCATCCACCTTGGCAGGCGTAAATTACTCAACGAGATGATGAATGCCAATGCCCTGTCGGCACTCAATGACGTTGATGTCATCCTCTATCTCATCGACGATACCTTTCTGAATGACGAAGGACGTTATATTCTCTCCATCATTAGTAAACTGAAAAAACCCTGCCTGCTCGGCATCAATAAAACGGATCTGTATAAACAAAAACCCAAGCTGCTTCCGGTGATCGCCCGCTTGAACGAGGAGCACGATTTTGACGAGATCCTGCCCATTTCCGCGAAGACGGGTTCAAACCTCGATGCACTGAAACAGGCGCTTCGCCGTCGCCTGCCGGTTGCGGAATATCATTATCCCGAGGACCAGATATCTGATCGCAGTTCAAGATTCTTCGTGGCCGAGTATGTACGAGAGCAATTGGTACGATACCTGGGAGATGAGCTACCCTATTCCATCTATGTCGAGGTGGAGGAGTACCGGGAACAGCAACACGGAATCTCCATTGCGGTAATCCTCTGGGTATCCAGCCCCAGCCAGAAACCGATCGTGATCGGTAAGCAGGGCAGCATGATAAAAACACTTGGAACCCGGGCCAGGCAATCTATCGAGCGCTTAGTCGGTAAAAAGGTATTCCTGAAATTATGGGTCAAGATAAAACCGGATTGGCAGAATGACCCCAAGGTAATCGCCGGGTTCGATAACGGCGGCTGAAGCGCTGTTGTTGCTTCCATGAGAGTCGACAAAGAACCCGCCTATCTATTGCACAAACGGGCCTACCGGGAATCGAGTAATCTTCTGGAGGTATTCACCCCCAGCCATGGAAGGGTAGGGCTGGTCCATAAAGGTGGGCGCCGGCTGAAAAAGGGCGGAGGCATTCTCCAGCCCTTCAATGAATTGGCCCTGTCCTGGACGGGACGCGGAGAACTGTTCACCCTGACCCGATCGGACGTGACCAGGGTGAGCGGTGTGCAGGCGCCCTCTCGAGTGCTCTGCGGTCTGTATCTGAATGAACTCATTCTGAATATGCTGCCGCGCATGTTGCCGAGCGTGGAACTGTACCGCGCCTATGCCTCATCGGTGTCCATGCTCAAGGGCATGGAGCATATCGAACCGCTGCTGAGACGGTTCGAGCTGATCTTGCTCAGCTGTTCAGGCTATGGTTTACAATTGTACAATGATGCCGAGCACGGTCTGGCGATAGACCCGCAGGCCCATTACATTTATGATTGCAGCAGGGGTCCAATCAAGATCTCATCCACCGATGTCCCTGCTAAAGAAGTGATCATCAGTGGGCGCACCCTGATCTGGCTCAGAACCTTGAATGGTGCTGACCCACAGGCCCTAAAGGAGGCAAAGCGCCTGCTGCGCAGGGTGATCGACTATCATCTCCAGAACAAACCCCTGCATACAAGAAGCATCATGGGATATATGCGGCGGAATAATTGAGCACCAAATCGATATGAACAACAACAATGCACTCCGACTGGGAGTAAATCTAGATCACCTAGTCACGGTGAGACAGGCACGACGAACCCCTTACCCCGAGCTGCCTGAGGCCATAAGAATCGCCGAACAGGCCGGTGCGGACGGGATCACCATGCATCTGCGGGAGGATCGCCGTCACATACAGACCGAGGACATCTACCAATCCCGCGGTCTCATCACCACCTCCATGAACATGGAAATGGCCGCCACCCCGGAAATGGTCGCCATTGCCCTGGAAGTAAAACCGGATTACTGCTGCATCGTCCCCGAGCGTCGCGAGGAACTGACCACCGAAGGCGGCCTGGATGTCATCAACAATCGAGCGCGACTCATCGAAGTCTGTGGGCAACTGGCCGAGGCCGGGATCAAGGTCTCGATGTTTATCGAGCCGGATCAAGAGGTCATCGACGCCGTGTGTCAGATCGCCGCCCCCATCATAGAGCTACATACCGGAACCTATGCCAACGCGACAGGCGATGAGCAGTCCAGGGAGTTGGATAGGGTGATCAAGGCGGCGGAATATGCTCACCAAGGCGGCCTGCAGGTTAATGCCGGACATGGCCTGAGCAATGACAATGTCCAAGCCATCGCGGCCATCGGCCTGATCAAAGAACTCAATATCGGTCACGCCATCATCGCCAGGGCCCTATTCGTCGGCCTGGCCGAGGCAGTTGCCGAGATGAAATCGGCAATGACTCGCACCCGGAAATAATGCGCATCATCGGCACCGGCATCGACATCGTCAGCATCAAGCGCATCGCCAAGGTCCACACCCGACACCCCGAAACCTTCAACAAACGAATCCTCAGCGAACCGGAACGCCGTGAGTTCGCATCAAAAAGAGACCAACCGGCCTTCCTGGCCAAACGCTTCGCCGCCAAAGAGGCGGTAGCCAAGGCCTTCGGCACCGGAATAGGCCACGGGCTGTGTTTCACCGACATCGTAATTGACCATGACCCCCTGGGCCGACCCCTGGTACGATTTACCTCGGATCGGGTGATGGGTTGGGAGGTGAAGGACCTGGAGGTGCATATCAGTATCTCCGATGAGCGGGAGTATGCGGTGGCGTCTGTGCTTGTTGTTGAGGGGGGTAAGATTACCTCCCTGTAGCCTCACTGGCTACGGCGTTTTGGTGAACGTACACGTAAACGTGCTCGTGCTCGTGAACGAAGGAATGTGTTGGTTAGCCGAGTAATATCGAGTACGTTCACGTTCATGAAATCAGTAGCCCCGTCCGGGGTTTTCCTCAAGGGGGTGTAACCCGTCGCCCGCTGATAGAAATCCGACTTCCATAAAAGGTGCCGGCTTTGCCATCCATGGTCTCTGGATTCCGGCTTCCCTGCCGGAATGACGACACAAAACAATGCGGCATATCGTCATTCCCGCCACGGATTGGCGGGAATCCAGTGCCATGGAAGGTAATTTCAATATTTGCAGGGGCATACGCGTTTGGCGGGTTACACCCCTGCCCAGACCAAGAGTAACTGCTCGATGGTTTACCCCCTTCCTCAAACTGCCCGCGATGAGGGTGGTTGGTGACTATCCCTATCCGATCAATTACTTAAAACTCCCTCCAGGAATTGAGCGACCCGTTCATGGCCCTGCGGTGTAAGATGCCCTTCGTTGGGGTAGAACAGTCTCTCTTTGTGTTCCTCATAATGGCTCTTTAAATACCCGGCCAGATCGACCACGTCCACCTCGATCCGTTTCCCCAGTAATAGGATCTTGCTGCGCAGAAAATCCTGATATTGTTGTGACGGCGAGCCGGGGTTTTCAACAAAGGATCGGCCCGGCATGAGAACGAGCCTCAATTCAACCTTCTGCTGATCGCATCGCGATTTAAGCCTATTGATGAGTGCGGAAAATAACCGTAGCGGATAATCGAAGCGGGTCTCGAAGTGTTCGGAAAGCACCGGGTAATCAACAAGGCTGGACCTCCACAAACGAAAAAACGCCGATTTTTGCAGCATGCCCCCGATGACTCCTCGGTCCAGCTCGATCCCACCCAAGACCATCTGACTCAGATCCTGCCCGGTCTGATGCGCCGGCTTGGTCTGCAGTGGAACCGGGGTATTCCGCAAACTGAGCCGATCGCCCACGAGCTCGAAATAGGGTTTTGCATTATTCGCTTGAAGAGGAAAGGCCAGCTCGTTATCGAACAGATCGTTCCCCAGATACACTACGAGCAGGATGACGTCCGAGGCAAAGGAAAACACCCGCTGTTCCACCAACAAAAGCTCCTGATCCGTGCTATAGCCCGGAACGGCGAAATTGAGATACGAATGAACCGCATCCGACCGGGTGTTGAGCCGATGGACAAAGGTCTCATGGTCATCGACTCCGAGCCCGAAGGTGAAACTGTCCCCCACCATGGCAGTTACCCGGCCGCTTTGCCCTGCATTGCGCTCGGCAAAATCACCCCGAAAACCATATTGATTGATGGCGTAGTGGACATCGAAGTCATAATGACCATGCTGTCCCACCCACTGAGGTTTCATCCTCCAACCCAACTGGCGGTCATGGAGCATCAGCCCAGGATCGAGCCGATCGGTGGATTGGATATGGTTCTGCAGGTAGCGCAGGATCAGTTCGGCGGCGATAAGGGCCAGGGTCAGGCCAAATAGGAGGGTGATGGTGGTGAATAGGATGCGCTTTTTCTTGGTGAGCACCTTGGGTTTTGTTGCGGGTTGGGTGGGTGTCGGTTTCTTTATCACGAGTGTCGGGGAATTTTACATTCTAGAGAGGGGTTGATGAATGTTGGCTAAGCGCTTGAAATTGTATGTTTTTTGATCATGGGGGAAGGATTTAAAAAGGGTGGATTAGCTGATTTCGTTCTCTAGGTTGTCGGATTATTTTACAGATTTGCTTTTTTGGGTTTTGGTGATTATCAATAACTAACTGATTATAAAGAGTAAAATTATTATGGCATATTTTGTGTGTATTATTATGATTATGCCATTGTGAGTTTCGATATATGGAAAAAAGGAGTCATGGAGTATGAGAATAAGACAAATAATAGCAGTGGTGGTACTGTTTTTCGGGTTTGTGGGTGGTTCATGGGCGGGGATGATTCTTGATGAATATTGGGGTTCCAAGGACTATGGTTGGGAAGATCGAATTGGTAACGAGGTTTTTGAA
>JAAEPA010000256.1 GCA_024222475.1 Gammaproteobacteria bacterium
ATGGTATCGGGGATACTCTATGCTACGCCAACGGAAGTTTAGTCGGCAAGCCGTGACACGATGGAGGCGTTTGCGCGCTGTAATGAATTTTCGGCATCCTTCATTTTCAGCTTACACTTTTCCAGGCCAGAGCGCAGGTATGTCATTCCCGCGACACGCTGTAAATACGTCCCTGTACGCTCGATCATCCGCATCCCTGCTCCTCACGGTCGCGGGAACGACATACCCGCGCTCATGAAAGTGTCAACTACTTTTGGGAGAAAATGAAGGATGCCAAAAATTTATTACAGCGCGCAAACGCCTCCATCGTGTCACGGCTTGCCGACTAAACTTCCGTTGGCGTAGCATAGAGTATCCCCGATACCATCGGATCATACTAAATCCGGCCCTTGACCCATCCCTGATCCGACTGCCGGGTTTACAAGGGGATTTTTTCGTAGTATCGGGTAAAATGCAAACTTGGCCGAGGGATGTCCCTCGACAATAGCCAACGGAGTCATAGAATTGATGTTAGAAGCCCATCGTACACACGTGGAGGAGCGTGCTAAACAGGGGTGCCCGCCCTTGCCCCTGGACGCGGAACAGGTCGCGGCCCTGGTGGCGCTGCTAAAGGATCCGCCCGCCGGCGAAGATGAAATGCTGCTGGACCTGCTCACCAACCGCGTACC
>JAAEPA010000257.1 GCA_024222475.1 Gammaproteobacteria bacterium
CAGCCGCGATGGCCAGATACTGGCCTGTATCCTGTTCAGCGCGGCGGCTTGGAAGAGTGCACCCCGCGACCGGTTCATTGGCTGGAGTCCCTCGGTACGCGCGCGTAATCTGCACTATGTGAGCAATAATGCTCGCTTTCTTATCTTGCCCTGGGTCAAGGTAGCCAGTCTTGCCAGCCACATGCTCTCGCGGGTGCGCAGGCGTGTAAGCCATGACTGGATGGACAAGTATGCCCATCCCATCTATTTGTTGGAGAGTTTCGTCGATCGCTCACGTTATCGGGGAACCTGTTATCAAGCGGCCAACTGGCAGTGTGTAGGCCAGACCACGGGTCGCACCCGCAATGACCGTTACCAGCGTATATGCACCAGCCCAAAAGATCTCTATGTGTATCCGTTGGTGCGCCAGTATCGAAATCGGTTGTGCCGTGAAACGTAAAGAGGCCATTGCGATCTATCAGGCAGGACAGGCGCCTGTCGTTGATAAGCTATGCGAGCTGAGCGCAAAGGTCGACGAACAGGCGCAGAAAATAGCCGTGCTTGAGAAGAATTCAACCAATTCCAGTAAGCCACCTTCCTCTGACATCACCAAACCACCCAAGAAACCCAAGAGCGGGAAGAAAAACAAACAAGGCGGCCAACCCGGCCATCCCAAGCACGAACGCACGCCCTTCAGTGAAGAGGAGATCGATGAGCATCTGGGATATCATTGTTCATCATGCCCTGAATGTGACAGCAGCAATCTCATTTTGCTGGATGAACAACCGAAGATCATCCAGCAGGTCGAGTTGCAAGAGGTGGTTACGCATATCGAAGAACATCGCGCTTATGCCTGCTACTGTGAGGACTGTGACCAGATCCATTACGCACCCTTTCCGGATGAGGTCGTCAAAGCGGGTCTGTTCAAGGAGCGGCTCACCGCTTTGGTCGCCTATATGAAAAATGGCTGCCATGCCTCGTTCTCTACCATTCGCAAGTTTCTACGCGATGTTATCGGTGTGCCCGTTAGCCGGGGTTACCTGTCAAAGCTGATTCAGAAGGTCAGCCATGCGCTGGCGCCCTCTTATGAGCAATTACTTGATCGCATCCCCTTGGAAACAAATCTGAATATCGATGAAACAGGCCATAAAGACAATGGCGATCTGTTTTGGACATGGGTCTTCAAGGCGGATTTGTATGTGCTTTTTCGCATCGATAAATCGCGCGGTTCCAAGGTCCTCATCGAGATGTTGGGACGTGAATTTGATGGCACCATTGGCTGCGACTATCTCTCGACTTATCGCAAGTACATGAAAGATTTCAATGTGATGGTGCAATTTTGCATCGCGCATCTGATTCGCGATATCAAGTTCCTGACCACTCTACCCGACGCGCAGACCCAGGCCTACGGTAAAAAACTGCTCAGTGAAGTCAAGCGCATGTTCAAGCACATTCATAACGCTGAGCAAATGTCAGAGAATGACTTTCAATCAGCGATGGAAAAAACTAAAGCGCGTATCCTACGCATTGCCATCAATGAGGCGCCAAGCCGTATCAACGAAGACGGAAAGGAAGAACTGAACCACGCACAAAATATAGCGAATCGCTTTCGCCTCCATGGTGAAGCTTATTTCCGTTTCATTACCACACCCGGCATGGATCCAACCAACAATGTGGCCGAGCAGGCCATTCGCTTCATTGTCATCGACCGCTACGTTACCCAGGGTACTAGAAGCGCCAAAGGCCGCGAAGCTAATGAGCGGTTATGGACTGTAATTGGAACATGCGCTCTGCAAGGACGCTCTGCCTATAATTTCATTCTTCAGGCTGTCCATGCCTATTTCTACGATGAACCCGCTCCCTCTTTGCTTCCGGGTTCTACGTGACGATACTTTCGCAGATCAGTAATAAAGAATACCGCTTCCTTGAAGTTCAGCGATTGGCTGCTGCCATGTCACTTTCTTTCCAACTATTCTCAAACTCATGGTATTTAACCCGTGAACGGTTACCAAACACCGTATGCCAGCTTCCTGTCCACCGTACCGTGGCTGCAGCCCGTTGCATGTCGAGCCTGCAACGCTTGGCCAGCACCGCATAATCGTCGGGTGACACGGCCCGTTCCTGAGCACGATATGCGTGGGGCGCACTGCGGCGCACCTGCTCGATACTCTCCGCCTGGCTCCCGCCGCGGGCCGGCAAGGGATTGGCCACGCTGATAATAGGCGGCTTGGCGTTCTCCGGGACGAGGGCCGGATCGCCGGTGACGAGATGTGCCAGGGTCTCCGCTCCCACATTTCCGGCCGTCCCGTTGCCGATGCGATAGGTGGCGTGAAACCGAGTATTCGGGTTCGGGCGTGCCCCGAACCGATCATCACCAAAGCGTAGATAAGCGACCCCGTCCGCTTCCACCTCGACGGCGAATACCTTGTCGTTCGAGGTGCTGTTTAACAAATCCCGTTCAGGCTGCCAGTGCGCTTCTGCGCCGAGCTCTCTCAGGCTGATGGCAGGTAAGG
>JAAEPA010000258.1 GCA_024222475.1 Gammaproteobacteria bacterium
GTCACCAGGCTTTATCTCTTGAGCTAACGCTCTGTGAACTTTATATCCAGCCTTACCAGCTTCAAGAAAGATATCATAAGTAGCGCTTGGCGGTCTGGGTGCTCCTGGAGGTGGTTCTGTCAGGGCAACTGCTACCTTAAAGCCTAGCTTTTTGTCGGCAAAGCCCTTTGTTGAATAATTAATAATACCATAGACTAAAACCATGTGGTTGTTCCTTAATGGATCAGGAACATAACTCTCAACATTAAGCATGGTATCTTCCTCAATAGAGTTCAGTTTGATTTTTGAACTAGTAACATCGTTCAAAGGGTCGATCATCGAGAAAAAACCCATATGAGTAACATCAAATGAAATGGTTACATTTTTCGCTGGACCCCAACCATAATTTGTAATCTTAAAATAACCCACGTCAAACAAGGTCTCTTCAATAAATATAATGGGGTTCATATCTATTTCACTAGAGCTAACTTCAATGACGGCTTCAGTAATTAACAAAGTGCTTTCTGTATTGTTAGCTATTTTAACGGAGAGCTCCGGGAACTCCCAGGTAAATGGCTCATTCCACCAAACATCCATACCCTCAACCGGCCCACCTTGATCAACCAGGCTTAGATATGGCATTTCATAAGAAATCATCAATATGTCTTCTGCTCTCTGATATTCATAGCGAGCTGTTAAGTCAGATTTGGAGTGCCCTCCGAAATAAAAGTGACTGAGCTTCGCTCCTGTAATTGATGCGCCATATTCGATAAGTTTGGTGTACTTGATATTATGCGCTTTAAGAAGTGGCCCTAGAAACCTCAGTTCTTCATCTATTTTTATAATTAATCTTTCTTTGAGATCAGAAATTTCTTTTTGGCTCCACTCTGAGATTTGATCTTTATTGTCTTTTAATATCTGGTCAACTATTTCCTCAGGGCTTTTTTCGTTAATGCTGCCTTGCCGCTTGTTTGGGAGTTGATTTTCATCTTCACTCAAAGGCTTATTACTTGCTTGTGCTGTAGAGTCCTACACTATATGACCTCGATAAGAGTAGGAAATCCCACAATCGGTTACCAAAGGGGGACATAGGGGGGTACAAGAGCCTGGGATTCCCCTCCTCGAATGGAAACAGGCAGGCAGGAACCCCGGATGCCTCTTATCCTCCTCCCCCCTCCGGGGGGGATAAGAGGGGGGGCTCTTTGATTGTGGGGATCCCTGTGCTATTCCTTAATAGACGACAAAACCTCAAAGGAGAAGGCCCATGGAATCCCCACCCAATATTTTATGCTGTACAAAGACTTTCGGCAAGGAGATGGTTACCGGACCAGTCCAGTGCTCTGGTTGTGGCGATTGTTATCGCCATAGGCGACATGGAACTTATGAACGTTTTCTTCCGGATTCTAGTGAGCGCGTGGAGGTACAACGCTATCGCTGTCGGAATCCTGACTGCCCCCGGGCCACTTTCTCGATCCTGCCGTTTCCATGTCTGCGATACAAACGGCACAGGCTGGCAACTTACGGCAAAGTGGCGGCACAAGCTGCCACGACCAGTGTGAAACAGCTTGCGCGTCTGTATGACAAAGGCTGGACAGCTATGCGTCGTATGATCCGGACCAGTCAGCAAGTATGGTCCTGTTTTCTTTCCGAAGGGCAGCATCAACGATGGGGGCCTTGTCCCTGTCGTGAGCCAGCCCGGTTTTGGACGAGTTTTACCTTGACCCTGTCCCACGCAACAGTACCGGGTCCCATCTGAATATCCAAAAACACATAATTCGTCGTCTAGGCCATCTCCAAATACCAAGTTAGGCTCTGGTCATCATGAAATTGGAGGTGAATATGGTCCAAGATGACCCGAAATACGAAAATGAGAAGTGGTGCTTATGGCGCTTCGGCATCATCGCTCCCCTACTTCACCGGGATCCGGGGGCGATTACCCAAAATGCGCTTCTCATTAAATTGGCGAAACAGGTGTGGCTCTACCCGGACGGAACCAGCACCACACTAAGTCCGGAGACCTTGCGCAAGTGGTTGTATCGTTTCCAGCATGGCGGCTTGCCCGCACTGGCCAACCAGACGCGTAGCGATAAGGGCCGTTTCCAAGTCCCCGAGAAGTTGGTAGATGGTTTGCACGAGGAAAGGCAAAAGCATCCTCGTTGGTCCACTCAACTGGTACTGGAGAAAATGCTTGAACGCAAGCTGTGGAATGGCGAGACCCCGTCTCGATCCGCCCTGTACCGTTTCGTCAAGGCTCACAACCTTGGTCGAGATCCGCACCTTAAACCTCAGCCCGTTCGCGCCTTTGCTTATGACGCCTTTGGTGAGCTTTGGGGCGCCGACTTCATGCATGGTCCCAAGATTCGTGTCGGCAGGCATAAACGCAAGACCTATCTCCACATAATCATGGATGACAGCTGCCGCTATGTGGTGCAAGGCGCTTTTCTCTTCTCTGAAGGAGTGGAAAGCCTGATCGGCGAGCTTGAAACCGCGATCTGCCGGTTCGGACTGCCCCACCGGTTTTATGTCGATAACGGCTCTGCCTATAGCAGCCATTACCTTCGGATCGTTTGTGCCAGGCTGGGTATCCAACTGATTCACACACCGCCATATCGGCCACAGGGCCGCGGCAAGGAAGAGCGCTTCTTCCGCACCGTCCGCGATCGGTTTCTCGCACTGGGAGATTATGCCTCTCTCGCGGATCTTAACGCCGCTTTCCAGGAATGGCTGAGCCAGTACCATCAACGAATGCATCGCACTTTGGGATGTTCGCCCCTGCAACGTCGCTTGCAGTCCCGCAAAGTCATCCGAAAATTGCCCGAGGTTGCCAAGACCGACGCTCTGTTTCGTATGGAGAAGCGCTGTCGCGTCTATAACGACGGCACGATCCACCTCAAAAAGCGTCGCTTCGAGGTTCCCCTTTGTCCACCCAACTCCAGAGTCACCGTCTATTTCCTTCCCTGGGATCTCAGCCGGGTTTACTACGGTGACGACCTTGAGCTTGCCCGTCCCCTTGATGTCCATGCCAACGCCAAACGTTTCGACCACCCTAAATAGGAGTTTTTACAATGACACAAGCGATAACTGAGCCCACGATGACCGAGTTCTTTACATGGATACGACACCCGTTTGCCGACACCAGGCAAATGCCAAAACCATTTATCCCCGAGGCCGACAAGCGCATCTTGAGCCATGCCCGTGACCTGCTTTCCATGGGCAAAAGCTTTGCTATTTGCGGTCCATCCGGCGCCGGTAAGACGACTCTGACGAACCATCTCCTCAGCCAACTGGACACGCGCGACTACCGACCCTACACCGTCTCCTACGGGGGCTTCAATCGCGCCGGGTTATTGCGCCTGCTCGCCGAGGAGATGGGCGTCGATCCTTCGGGCCGCAGCTGCCCCCTTCTCCATCGCATTCACAATCAAATACGGCAATTGGCTGAAGCCAACCAACCACATCACCCTCTTTTTGTCGTCGATGACGCCCACTTACTCGAGCGTGAGTCTCTGTTGGACCTCTGCGCACTCCTCACTCTACCCGCCCACAACACTGTTGCCGCATCACTCATTCTCGTCGGCGACGAAACCTTCCCCAAACTCTTGTCTCTGCGGGTCATGGCTCCGGTTTATACCCGGCTGGCATGCATCTTCCCCCAAACCCATCTAAGCGAGCAGGATTGTACCCGGCTCATCCAACACCGCCTTACCGCCGGCAAGGCCGCTCCCGATCTTTTCGAGCCCGAGGCGATTGCGCTGATGGCTGCCCATACTGTCGGTAATCGCCGCAGCCTGATGAACCTGGCCACCATGCTTCTCCAGGAGGCCTTTGATCGCAAGGAACACTCCGTTTCTGCCCAACTCGTTCTCAGCTCGCAATTTTTCCAACAAACAAAACATTGAGGCGACTTATGAAGCCTACTATTCCCATTTACATCCAGCATGCCTGGGCATTTTATAACAGCACCGAGGTGCTTCTCACCAATCTTTGGGAGTCATACCAGGACGATTTCCTGGAACACTATTTCTCGGAAATTGCATACCCTCTGGAGGAGCCAGAGGGCATAGAGCCCGACCCCGCGGATCTCGCTGATGAAGATGATATCCCGTTTTGAGGCGGGCGCAACCAGAATCCGGGTAAACGGAGGCGTTGTGGGGGGACCCCGCGCCAAGGGATAGCCCGGGGGGTAGACTGCCGTCTACGAACTAGGCCCGGCATTCGCCGGGCCTTTTTTATGAGGAGTTTTTGATGTCCAACCCCGTTTATGGCATCCGCCTCAATCTTCGCCAGGCTTGGGCCTGGCGACGTCTCGGGAACCAACAAATCCGCGACTGGCTTGCTCCTGAGGGGATTTGTGTTGAATGCGGTGCCCGCAAGGCAAAACCGGCGACTCGTAATGGCTGGTTCTGCTATGTTTGCCAGGACATGCTTGACCAACATAGCTTACTGCCTGATTCAGAATCGCAGACACTCTTAACCCAGAATCAAGACCTACGTGTTGAAGTCAGTAAGTTGCGTGCGCAACTCAAAGCTCGCGAGCAGGCCTCAGAGCAAATCACCGAATGGCAACTCTCTTTATTTCAGATCGAACCCTGAAACAGCCGTCACCTGTCAACGCATCGTTAACATCTCCTGTCTGGATGGTGGCCAATTATTCTGGGATTTTTCAGGGATTTTATCGAAGGATTCCACAGTGCTTCATCATCCAACATAGCGTTATGATCTTCTTCGTTTAGTTCTTGATAGAGAGTGACGCTAGTATCTATTTTTCCTTTTGGTTTTTTTGTAAGAGCTATGCCAAATAATATCATCGTTACCACAAGAACAATCACGACCACAACGAAGTAGTACAAATGGATACGGTGAGTAATCCACTGCTCTGGTGTA
>JAAEPA010000259.1 GCA_024222475.1 Gammaproteobacteria bacterium
ACTATTAAACTGGCCTATTTGGCGCATGTATCTTCGCTTTAGCGATGTAATGGGCGCCGTCCGCACTCCCGGCGAGGTTCGAGTTTACAGTGCTGCCCTCACAGATTACTTTACAGCTATTCCTTACAACTTATTCTACGGGTGGACCTTCGGTCGTTGGCAGCCGGATGGACACCAATTTCAGCCGTTGATGCCGGTCGGAATCGCGGGTTTCTTATTGGCGATTATTGGCCTATTTCCTCTAATCACTCATACTCGAAGACTCAAGAAAGCCCACCCGCTAAAATCCGCGCGAGTGAACTACACTGTTCCCAGCATTCTATTTCTGTTGCTCCTGACTCTCGTCTCGCTTCTGCTTTCCTTTGGGATTAATGAGAATGCGCTTGGCTCTGGCTTGTCGCCAATCTTGAAGTATTCACCCTATTTCTGGCTGTACGAAAATATTCCTGCCTTTCAAGGCATTCGGGTGCCGGGTCGATACGGCATTTTAGCCGTGCTTGGCTTAGCCGGTCTGGCCGGGTGGGGCGTGG
>JAAEPA010000260.1 GCA_024222475.1 Gammaproteobacteria bacterium
AGGCCGCCGTCGAGGCGAGCAGGGTGACGATGAGAACCGAAGTAACACGAACCTGGGGGGAATGTTGCATGGCCGAAGCCTCCGACAAACGCCCCCCGGCGCGGATGGATACCTGGCAGGCATTTCCGGCCGCAGCTTGACCGGAATGTGGACGGTGAAGGGCGGTATTGGGGCCGACCCATTGCGGTGGCGGTTTACTCAATCCCTGTTGGACCTTGGCCCTCGTTTCAAAAGTGCGAGCCTACGGTCGGTGCGGTCTTCAGGAGCAGCAATGAGGGAATGTGTAAGCTGTCAGAGCGCCGGGACAGCGGCACGGAATAGAGAGTGCAAGTCTCTCACGATGAAGGTGTGACGACCCACATCGGCCCCGAGTCATGCGTTCACCTCCGCGAGGGGGCAATCGAAGCGTTGACAGGGGATCGCGCAGGCCGGCCATTGAGCCGCGAAAGTTACATAGCCCCGGGTGCCGACGCTGCTGACAGTGCGGAAGGCAATACGGGCGGGCGCGCCATCGCGAGTGTCCGCTCGGCCCGGCGTGGTCGGAGACCCCGGCATGCGTGGACGCTCCTTGTACGGGAACCGGGAGATCTCCCGTCTGGCCGTTGCCGGAGTATGGCGGCGGTCCGCATCGGGAAGGCCGAGGGTCGAAGCCGATGATGGACGGGCGGGAGAAGTCTGACTCCTCCATAGTAGCGAGCAAGCCGGCGAACAAAGCCAAAAAATTAAGGCGCATTAATCATCAAAGTAAGAGACTACCTTTCTTCCTTTGATGTGACGAAAAACAGGGCCACTGAAGACGTAACAACCGTCGCTAAAGGAGCTAGCCAAACACTCGATTCATCCATAACGACCAAAAAACTCTTTTGATAGAAAGGTTCAAAAATGATTAAACCCGAAATAGAGAGTAAATATATCAAATTAAAGCCTAATACGACAAAGAATCTGAATATGGCGATGTTATATCTTTCACGATCAGTTCCTTTGACGTAGTGTTCGCTGACGACAAACGTTACTATCAAGCCAAGATTGGGTCCGAGTAAGGCAATCGCCCAATTCCAAACTAGGTACTCGTCACCGCTAAATCTTGAGTTCAAGTCTTGAAGGAGAATTGTTCCAAAGATTACTAGCGAAAAAAACAGCCAAACAGAAATAACGATTGTTCTCGCAAAGAGATAGTTCATCCGCGTTTTTCTAGGAGGTGTTGCATTCGCACTGACGTCGACAGAAGCCATCATGTTACTCCGATTCTTTCATTAAACCTGAGCCAGTTAAATGTTTCATCGCCCCAAAGTCGCTGTTTAGAACAAAGTGGGTCGAGTTTTTGCTCTCAGTCACCCGGTACTCGTAAATGAAAACATAAATCTCATGATCTTCGCTAAAGGGCAGGTTCTTGACCGGTTTGGTTAGGCGGCCATCACCGGCTATCACCAGATCACGCGCAAGATCCTTCCCTAGTTCTTTGGAGGAAGGCCTCCTAAAT
Source organism: Gammaproteobacteria bacterium (assembly GCA_024222475.1). Taxonomy (GTDB): domain Bacteria; phylum Pseudomonadota; class Gammaproteobacteria; order JAAEPA01; family JAAEPA01; genus JAAEPA01. Next base: position 1,481 of record JAAEPA010000260.1, read on the forward strand.
CCATCTGTTGCCACGAACAAAAAACACCGAAAGCGGCCAATCCTTTCGTTGAACAACGCCCCCCAAATACCAATTTTGCCGATATCCGGCTTTCTCAGTCCGTCCACAAAACGCTGGTCTTCTTCGAGGGAACGCCCAGCCTCATCAAAGGCCTCCATGGACACGGTCATCGCGAAGCCACCCGGCGCTAAAAAATAGCCACGGTCATGGAACCCGGCTCCTTCGGCCATTTCGACCAGCACAGTCTCGACGTCGCCCAAAGTGGTCATCTCGTTCCATTCGACTCCGAGTTCATCTTCCTGGAACGCATGCCACCTGGTCGGCTGGGGCAGTGGCCAGGGTAACCGTGCCACACCGTCGGCGCCAGCAAATAGCTTCCTAAGAGCTTCTGCTCGTTCGTTGATGAGCAAATCCACTCTCAAAGGCCCAATACTCTCGACGTACTTTGCGTTGCTCATTTCGTTAAGATTGGGACCCAAAGAGTTTAATCGCTTTTTCACTCCGACCGAGAATTTGTTCAGATCAAAATCCGATATGTTTTTTCTTGACCAAAGTTCGAAATAAGCCTTTCTGGATAGTACGAAGATATCGCCCGAGATGTTTTCGTATATATCATAGTATACAGGATTATTTTTTTGGATATCAGTGTTCTTGTTCGCTTCGTAGGCTGCAAAAACAAGTCCATTAATATCCATGGTAAGCTCATCATCGCGAACAGGAAGCAAATTAACCCCTTCAATTGCGCGCTCTAGCGGATGGAGTTCCTCATCGGTGGCAGTAATTACATACATCGCTTTGTCAATCATGTTATCGCTAATCAAAAATACAATTTTTCCGCCCATGGCGCGAAACAATAGTTTCTCCACGATCTGAACAGTTTTATCTGAGTTAATAACAATGATATCTGTGCCAATAAAATCTCTATAGTTTCCGAATATCAAAGAATATTCGCGCTTTTCTTCTGCGGGAGAGAACACGATCACTTTCAGCGATTGGTCGAGGGAGATCGGGGTTTCAGCGAAGCCCGGAGCCAAAAAAAGTAGCGGCAAGACAGCGCCCAATGCTGCTGCAAGTGCGTGGCGCATATTGAGCCCGCATTTCCCATTTGGCCTCACTAGTTGATGCGATTGATCGTTGATTATGCTAGAAGAATCAATATGTTGAGCGCATCTGGAGGCGAGGAATATGGCGAACCCGGCGGGTGAATCAGTTGATGGTCCGCTGAGGCTCGA
>JAAEPA010000261.1 GCA_024222475.1 Gammaproteobacteria bacterium
ACGCGTAACACGTTGGCGATGAGACGGTCCAGTTTCGGATTCTCTTGAATGTCGACCTGGGGTGGATGGGCGGCCACTTTATCGATAGCCGAAATGATGTCGAATACACATACCTCGTGTTGTTCCGTCTCGGCGCCGGCGGTATCTTCCTCATGATCACCCGAGCGCTTGGCTCTTTTCTCAATGATTTGATCGAGCAACTCTTTCCAGTAGTCCATGTAGGATTTGATGGCCGGGGTGGGCGTGATCATCTCCTTGATTTCGACCACCTCGGGGACCGACAAACCCACATCCACAGAGGTATAGGTTTTGGTGCAGGTATCCCAGAGATTGGCTAACACATCGAGATTCTTGAACCCTGTGATCGTGGTCCCCTGTTGGATGTTACCGGTGATCGAGACGGATACGATCGCTTCGATGGTGCAAAACTCCTGGATCACGTTCTGTGTGTTGTGGATGCCCATTTGATCGAGGGTATGTGGCGCGAAAACACGCAGCATGTTAAAAATCTCGGCAACGCTGTTGGAGACCATGGTTGCGGTCAATCCGATGGTTTTTCCGCCACGACGCCTGACGAGATCCAGCTTGATTTGAAGGTCGCGTGCCCGCTTGGATTCGCCGGCAGAACCCGCCATGATCAGCTTTTGGCCCCAACCTGAATCCGGCATGGGGAACAAGTTTTTGTAGTTATGCGCTTCGTCGATGATGACCAGCATCCCGGCGGGCAGGTCGGACCAGGTGAGCTCGCCCCCGAAGTTGAAATTACGCTCCGCACTCTTTTTCACGAAACAGGCCCGAGCCTTGGCCGCGGTTTTGTGATCACTTGTTCCCAGTTGGTCAAGTGCGTTCTCCTGGTCGGCCGCCAGGATTTCTTCGGCGCGCAACTGGAAATCACCGATGGCTTGATGGCTGGTGATAATCACTTGGATACCGGGATCCCAAAACACCTTTTTGGCTTCCGAAGTGATGTTTTTCTGGGGCAGGCGGCCTACGCCCTTGCCGTTTTTCTTCACATAGAAACCCAGAAGATGAACGCCGATGCCCGGGAAAAAGGTTTTCAGGTCCCGTTTCCACTTCATCAAAACCTGTTTGGGCACGGCGATCAGGGCTTTGCGGTTCGTATTCCGGGTATAAGCAACCGCGGCGGCAAGGGCGGTAAGCGTTTTGCCGACACCCACCCCTAAATTAGAGATCGTCGCACCCGAGAGGTAAAAATTGATGTCGTCGGCCTGCCAGGGATGGAGGTTCGTGCCCGGGGCGGTTTTGGGGGGGGTGTAGGCCTCGATCACACGGCTGACCGGTGCATTTGCCATCACGAAATGAGCATGCACCTTCATGCGTAGCGCCGTTTCTTCTCGCGAGCTCCAATTATTCATACATACCGCGAATTTATGCGATTCAACCTCAAAAAGGTCGCGGTCACTGTCTTTGATCACGCTGCCGTCTTTCCCATAATTCAAATAGGCCATTAACGGGTTGGCCCCGACAAAGAAGCCTTGGGAGTCGATCTTCACCTCCAGGTATTCGGCAATGAGGGCACGGGGAATCCAGGGGGAGCGAAGGGTAAACCGATCCATCGGAATCGTTTGGTTGCGGATCGTCTCCATCACTTTTTGGAAGATCCATTCGGGAACCTCTTCATAAGTCAAAAACAGCTTGCAGGCCTGTGCTTCGGAGAGGGCTTCTTTCGAGATCAAATAATCATGGACCCGTTCGATCAGAGGAGAGGAAACACAATAGGGCTCGTCTTCCGGTGGGATTTCCAACAGACCCAGATGGGCCAGGTCCTTTTCAAAGGGGTTTTCTACCGTTTTACCCTTGGTCAAGACCATCAAAAAGGATGCGGCCGTGATTTCCTTATACTTGGCTCTCAGCGTATCGAGGTTGGTTTTTTCCAGGATGGCGTTAGCGGTATAAAACGCGCCCATTTGAAGATATTTATAGGCGAGTCTCGCTTTATCGAAAGCAACGTCAACCGGGATTCCGTCACAGTAACCTTGCGAGTTGGCCGCTTCCCATCCGTAAGCCGTGAGCTCGTAGACGCATCCCATGCGATTCCAAAGATCCCCTTCCCGGCGTGGTTGAGGTACCCAATCGAAAGCTGCCAGGTCTGGTGGTGAGACAAACGTACCCCAGGGATCAAAGCCTATTTCCAAATCCAGGCCTTTTTCGGCTTCGGGTTTGGTGCTGCCTTCTTCCTTGATCAGGTAACCCGTGCGCGGACCGTGGATGCCGGTTACCGTTACTTGGGTTCGGTTCTTGAAGAGAGGGCGTGCCCCATGCCGGACCACCAACGCGATGACCTGATCCACCCAGTCCGCAACCGGGGAGTAACGCTCAAAAAACAGAAATGACATATTCTCCAAAGCGTTGTAGCAGCCATCCAGGGGAAGCGCGCGAACGTCCTCGAGGTTCCAACCTGATTGGGCCAGTCGCTGCATGGTGGGACGGGCCTCGGATTTGGAAAAATACGAATCGGGCACGATAAAAGCCATGTAGCGTTTGGCGACAACCGAGCCGACCATAAAAAACAGGGTCTCGAAATACTTGATATCAGGCTTGAACAGTTTGTGACAGTGTTCCCCCAAATGGGTTGTCCCCAAGCGTTCATTGAATGGGGGATTGCAAAGCCAAAGATCATAAGATTGCGGTTCGGCATAAGTGAGGCACCATTCCTCCAGCGTCATGTCATACAGGCCGATGTGTTTCTTAATCCGATTGAAGGGTGTTTCGAATTCCAGTGGTGGAACGGGTTCCACCATATGTAATTTCGGCAGGGGGTGTTTCCTGCTGTGCGCGTCGATGATGCCCTTGAGCAGGAAACCGGTTCCGCCGCTGGGGTCGATCACACTTTGAACAGGTCCATCGGTGGCATGGTGATTGATGAATTCAGCAATCCGGAAGGCAAGATTGCTGCGCGTAAAATAGCCTTGGAGTCGTGTCGGGGCGATTTTCGCCGTTTTCTTCTTCTTCTTTTTTGTTTTGGGAGTAGGCATAGTTCAACCTCATTTTTCCTTTTTTTGTTTCCTCCCCCCCAAAAAAGGAAGGCTCCGGGTTCGGGTCCAGTGATCCCGGAAACGCAATGGTTGATGCCGCAACGAAGTGGAGGCATCAAGCTTGCGATGAGGACATCACTTGACGCGGATC
>JAAEPA010000262.1 GCA_024222475.1 Gammaproteobacteria bacterium
AATGACGACACAAAACAATACGGCATATCGTCATTCCCGCCACGGATTGGCGGGAATCCAGCGCCATGGAAGGTAATTTCAATATTTGCAGGGGCTTACGCGTTTGGTGGGTTACACCTGTTGTCGTATCGGTCTGCTTCATGCGTTACTTTATAACGCATCATTCCTTGCGTGTTCCGCAAAAACATTTTGGGGGCTATCAAATATTCTTGGGGTAAGCCAGCGCCAATGCTACATCATATGAACTGCGTCTTCATTAGGCACGCACGGTTGCCGGAAGGACACTATCGAGGTCGCGAGTGCTTGTGTACACGCCCTCGGTACAATCCATACAACAGCTGCATGCCTATCATTGGCCGGGGAATGTTCGCGAACTGGAAAACGCCTTAACCCAAGCCGCAGTGCGTACTCGCTCCCCGGTATTGACCCCTGATCTGTTCCAGTTTGCGGCGGATGACACAATCTCGAAAGAGGGCCTTCAAGAACAAGAAAGGGCTGAGCCGGACTTGCAGACATTGGATGAGGTGGAGGCCAGTCATGTTCAACGGGTCTTAGATTTTTTGCAGGGTCACAAGGGACGAACCTGCGAGATCCTAGGGATTTCACGCCCCTCACTGGATCGTAAGATCAGGAAATACGGGCTTCGTATTCGCTAATGTGCTTCAGTCTCAGTGATCGGTTCCCAGCCAGGTGCTTTCTTTCAGAGAGTGACCGCAGTAGATTCGATTTATTCACTAGCTTTTAGAAGCGCTGTTATTACCTGGATTCAGCTGGTCCGTGGACTCATACAGCGGGATTTTGTCTACTCCTTGGCAGCGCGATCGGTGGGGAGATTCTGTGGATCTGTGTCATTCGGGCGGGGAACACCGGCACCGATCGACGCGCCAAAGCAGTTAGTTGTTCGCGGGCTTTACCGCTATACAAGAAATCCGATGTATTTAGGTATTCTCACCATCATCCTTGGCTGGGCGACTCTGTTTAAGTCATTCAACCTTGTGTTCTACGCTGTCTGTGTGGTCAGCTGCTTCCATCTGTTCATCATATTCTATGAAGAGCCGCATCTTCAGAAAATATTTGGACAAGCTTATGATCAGTATTGTGCCAAGGTGGGGCGTTGGCTTCCGAGTTCGGTGTTGCAGGCCCTTATACATAGTGATCGTTAATAGTATTCATTACCACTACGGCCCCAAGGTCTTAGATTGGTCGATAATCAGCACAAGTCCTTTTTCCTCGAGCCACACCTGCCCCGATACCTCCTTCCTGTTGGAATAAGGTGCAGTTAAATCGCACTTAGTCATTGCAGCCTGCGATTCAGGCGCTATGCGAAATCTCTACTAAAGATCTTCAATCGTTTTCCGATATGGCTAGAAGAAATCTAACCTTTCGTTTCAATTTACCCGCACTAGATCGCCCCTGAACGGCACATTAACAGCCTATATTGGGATGCAAACATGAGAAACTCATGTATCAGAGGACTATTAACCCTTTCCGCCGCGACCGTCCTGGCGTGGCCTGCCCTGGCGGCCTCTCAAGATGAGTCGTTAGACTCTTTAGACTCATCGATGTTGCTAGACGAGGAGGCGCTGCTGTTCCAGAATATCCCTTCAGTATACGGCGCATCAAAGTATGAGCAAAAGGTCACCGAGGCGCCGTCTTCGGTGAGCATCGTCACGGCCGATGAGATCAGGAAATACGGCTATCGAACGCTGAACGACGTCCTGGAGAGCCTGCGGGGCTTTATTGTCACCGACGATCGCAACTACAGCTATGTCTCGGCGCGCGGATTTGGCCAGCCTGGGGACTACAATACCCGCCTGCTGCTGCTACTGGACGGCCGGCGACTGAATGACAATATCTTTGATGCGGCTTTCACTGGGAGGATATTCCCCGTTGATGTCGATCTCATCGACCGGGTCGAGGTGATCCGCGGACCCAGCTCTTCCCTGTACGGGGCGAATGCCTTTTTCGGCGTGATCAATGTGATCACCAAGCGGGGACGGGACCTGCAAGGGCCTGAGGTCGCCGCCGCTTACGGGCACCTCGATACCAAGGAGGGACGGGTGAGCTACGGCGATCGGTTCCAAAATGGTATCGAATTGCTGATGTCGGGGACCTACTTCGATACCGAGGGCAATAAGCGCCTATATTTTCGCGAGTTTGACGATCCCGCGACCAACAACGGCGTGGCGGAAAACCTAGACGGCGAACAGGCTGAAAGCCTGTTTACCAAGCTGACCTACGCCGATTTCACCCTGGAGGGTGCGTATGTCTCCAGAGACAAGGATATCCCTACCGCCTCCTATGAGACCGTATTCAATGATCCCCGAAATCGCACCGTGGATGAGCAACTCCATCTGAACCTGAGATACGAGCACAGCTTCGCAAACCAGATCGATGTCGTGGGCGATCTCTTTTATCAACGTGCCGACTACGACGGCGATTATCCCTACGACTATTCGGAGGATGACGAGCCCTATATCGTGGTGTATAAGGATTATGCCTATGGACGCTGGTGGGGGGGCGAATTACAGTTCACCGTGAACGCGCTGGAAGGGCATCGGATCGTCTTCGGCACCGAGGTGCAGCGTAATGAGCGGCAGGATCAGGGTAATTACGACGACCAGGAAGTCTACCTGGACGACCAGCAGGACTCCACCGATTGGGGGGTCTATCTGCAGGACGAGTTCAAACTGCGCGATGACCTGATCCTCAATGCGGGGGTGAGGCATGACGATCATGAAGACTTCGACTCAACTACCAACCCGCGGTTCGCCCTGATCTACAACCCGACCGTGATAACCACCATCAAGCTGCTCTACGGCACCGCCTTTCGCGCCCCAAATGTCTATGAACTGTATTTTCACGACAACGAGATCACGGCAAAAGCCGCACAAAACCTTGAACCAGAGACTATCGAGACCTGGGAATTGATCTTGGAGCAGTCCATTGGCCAGCACTGGCGGGCCGTGGCCGGGGTGTTCCGCTACGAGGTGGACGATTTGATCACCCTGACCACCGATCCCGCCGATGACCTTTTGGTCTTCGATAATACCGATAGCGTCGAGGCGCACGGCGTGGAGCTGGAGCTGGAGGGTAAACGGCCCAGCGGCTGGGCGGGACGGCTCAGCTACACCTACCAGGATACCGAGGATCAGGTGACGGGTGCGACCCTGCCCAATTCACCAAAACACCTGGCCAAGGGGAATCTGATCGCGCCCCTGATCGGCGAGCGGTTGTTCGCGGGGCTCGAACTGCAGTATACCGATACGCGCAAAAATGTGCGTGGCACCCACATCGATGACTTCACGATCGCCAACCTGACACTGCATGCCCCCGGACTATGGAAGGGTTTGGATCTCTCGGCGGGCCTCTATAACGTGTTTGACAAGAAATATAGCGATCCGGGTTCTGAAGAGCACACCCAAGAGGGCATAGAACAAGACGGAATAAGTTACCGGGTCAAGGCCTATTACGCCTTTTAGTTTACGACGCGGACTACATCATGAGACGGGTTACAGCTTCAGCAGTTTGGGCGCGCAATGCGCTCATTGCGCTGGTGTTGTCCGCCTTTACGCAAATAGGCCACGCAGAGTCGCCCACCATCATCGTTCTTTCCAGTCATAACGCGACACCATATAAGGAGATGTTAAAAGCCTGTCAAGAGCACCTCAAACAACAGCGCGTCAATGTGAATTATAAGGCATTCTCTGCTGGCGGAGACGCCAAGAAGGTGGTGCAGATGGTGGCACAGGCCAAGCAGCAGGAAGCCGCCCTGATATACAGTCTTGGCTCGCTGACAACCCGGGCCGTCCTGGACGAAATCCATGATCGGCCCATTGTCGCGGGGCTGGTGTTGAATGCGGATAAGCTCAAAGGCGCTGACAATGCCACCGGGGTGATCCTTGAACACCCGCTAGAGGTCCAATTCCAATGGCTTCAGCGACTCGTGCCGGGCCAGAAGACAGTCGGTGTCCTCTACAATCCCGCTCAAAATCAGCAAAAGATCACCGCGGCGCAAGCAGCAGCCAGGAAACTGGGGCTCAAACTCTTGGCCTCTGAGGTGAACTCACCAAAGGAGCTGCCGTCGGTGCTGGACGCCCTGCTTCGGCGCGTGGATATCCTGTGGGGGGTGGCGGATCAGCTCGTATTATCTCCAAAGACGGCCAAGGCGCTCTTATTGGCCTCCTTTAAGAATCGTATTCCGATCATCGGGCCTTCCAGTGCCTGGGTGAAGGCGGGTGCGATGTACTCGCTAGATAGGGACTACAGCGATATGGGCATGCAGACAGGGGAAATGATAGTGAAGATACTGCGTGGTAAGCCGATAAATAAGATCCCACCTGCAGTACCGCGTAAGGTAGCTTATTCATTGAATCTCAAAACGGCAAAACACATGAAACTGGCGTTTCCTGACACCCTTGTCGATCAGGCGCAACAGGTTTTCAAATGAGAACCATGATGTTATGAGCAAGAAAAAGGGCCTATTGATCTCCACCAAGTTCAATCTCTTGACAACGGCGCTGATTGTGCTTGCTGGGGCAGGTATCGCTGTGTTTGTCATTCGCCATGAACAGACGGCGAGCTATGAGCAGCTGGTGGATCATGGCAAGGGTATTGCCGTGATCATAGCGCAGAACAGCGAGTATGGGATTTATACGCAAAGCGACGACACCCTAAATCAGCTTGTCGACAGTGCCTTCGGCTATGGCGATACAGCCTATGCCGTGATCATGGACAAGGACGCCCAGGTATTGACCCAAAAAGCAGGGTCATCTGCTGTGCTAATTCCAGCACAGGGTCGTAACCTGCATATGGGCCCCGCGGATAGCCCGCGGATAGAACAATTTGTGGATCAAGACAATCATACGCCCTACATCGATATCCTTGTCCCGGTCGTCAGCGCATCGCAAGAGGATCCAACGGCGTTGCTCGTCGATCTAGAAGATGAGCAGAATTCATCCAGCGTGATAGGGTATGTGCAACTCGGTATCAGTCAACTAAGGATGCAGCATAAGATCGCTCAGTTTATGACCGATATCGCCTTGGTGGCCTCGTTTGTGACCTTACTGGGTATCGGACTGACACTCATCATGAGCGGGCGCATCACCCGACCGCTGCAGGCCCTGGTTCATGCAAGCAAGGAGATTGCAACAGGAAATTTTGATCATGATTTTGAAATTAACACGCGAGATGAAACCGGCGCTTTAGCAACCAGTTTTAACCTCATGATCAGGCGGCTCAGAGCATACCGGGATGAGGTCCAAGAGCATCGGCGCACCCTGGAGCAGAGGGTTGAGGAGCGTACCCGCGAACTGCAGTCAGCCAAAGAGGCCGCTGAGGCAGGCAGTCGCGCCAAGAGCGAATTTCTGGCCACCATGAGCCATGAGATCCGCACCCCCATGAATGGGGTCTTAGGTATGACCGAGTTGTTGCTGGGCACGGAACTGGCCGCAAAACAGCGCAGGTTTGCGGATACCATTTATCGTTCGGCCGAATCGCTGCTTTCCATCATCAATGACATCCTCGATTTCTCCAAGATCGAGGCGGGAAAACTGCAGTTGGAGAACGCTGATTTCGACTTGCGCGAGGCCGTGGAAGAAACCGCAGAACTGCTGGCCGAACGTTCGGAGAGCAAGGGGCTGGAACTGGTGTGCGAAATCCCTCCCGAATTGCCCACGACCCTGCAGGGCGATGTGGTTCGGTTTCGCCAAGTGCTGAATAATCTGATAGGCAATGCCATCAAATTCACTGAACAGGGCGAGGTCGTGGTACACGTCGCCATGTTGGAGGAAAGCAATACGCAGCTACGACTGCGTATCGAGGTTAAGGACACAGGCATCGGTCTCACAGTGCAGGCCCGGGAGCGAGTATTCGAGTCCTTTAGTCAGGCAGACGGCTCGACCACGCGCAAATACGGGGGCACGGGGCTGGGACTGGCGATCGCTAAGCAAATCGTTGAGATGATGGGGGGCGAGATTGGGGTTGACAGTGAACCCGGCCGAGGTTCGACCTTCTGGTTTACGGCCTGCCTCAGCAAACAAACCAACCCCTCGACCCGTGTCCTTCCCTTTCGCCGTGATCTATCGGGTCAGCGTGTGCTGATTGTCGATGACAATGCGACGAATCGGGAGATTCTGCACAACCAGATCGCGGCCTGGGGCATGGTGGGCGATAGCGTGGAAGGTGGCGCGCAAGCGCTGGAACAACTGCACGCCACCCTGCCAGAGGCGCCTTACGATCTCGTCATCCTCGATTGGCACATGCCTGAGATGGACGGGATCACCCTGGCACGCGAGATTCAGGCGGATAGCTCGATATCAAAGGCGCCACTGATCATGCTCAGCTCGGTCAGTCGGCAGGACGACGCGAGTGAAGCCGCATCGGCCGGCATCGTCTCTTATCTGACCAAACCAGTGCGCCAGTCTCAGCTTTTCGATTGTCTCATCCAG
>JAAEPA010000263.1 GCA_024222475.1 Gammaproteobacteria bacterium
AAATTGGCGTAGTCCATGGTCACTGTCGCCAACTCCACGTCTTTAAAATTGGCATTGCTTACAATGGCCCGGCGTAAAATGGCCCCTCCCATGACCGCATTCGAGAGATCGGCATCACTCAGATCGGCCCCTCGCATGTTGGTATGCTCCGCCAACATATTACACATTTTAGCTCCCTCAAGATTGGCTCCTTCAAGATTGGCAAGATTGATGACCGTAGACACCGACTTATCCTGACTCTCAAGATTGGCCCGGCTGAGGTTGGCCTTGCTCAGATTGGCAGCATTCAAATGACTGTAGCGCAGATCGGCCTCCTGCAGATTCACATCATGCATATTGGCATCGATGAACAAGGTATCATTGGCCCGCAGCCTCGCCATATTGGCTCGGCAGAAGGAGGCCTTTCGAGCATCGGCCCGGGTCAGATCGGCCCCTTCCAGGTTCGACTCGCGCAATTCCACCTGACGTAAATCGGCCCGGGTCAGATTGGCCCCTTGCAGATTGGCGTTCATCATCATCGCGGCGTGGGAGTGGCTATCGTTGCCCAGTCGCGCATTGGAAAGATCCGCCCCCTTGAGATTGGCACCTTCCAGCGTGGCGCCAAAAAGTGTAGCACCACCGAGGTTGGCACCGCTGAGATCCGCTCCCATCAGATCGGAATACTGCAGCTGCACATGGTTAAGATCTTGGTTTCGAAGATCCGCCCCTTCCAGGTGCAAACCACGCAGATCTGCACCCGCAAGTGTGTCCGCATCTACGGTGGCCAGGACTTCCCCCGTACCCATTCGCTTGATTTCTATCATCAAAGTAACCTCTCTATGTTGCATCGGAAAACTATGGAAACGAATACCGGTTGTTCCTGCCTCTGACAAGCAGACCCTCTTCGACCAGCGCATCGAGATATCTTCCTGCCATTTCGCGCCCAAGCCTTTCTCCTTCGATTTCTATTTCGGATAAGGCCTTGATGGTCGGCGACAGGGATCGATCCAATAGCTGCTGCCTTATCAGTGCATATCCCTCCAGCTCGTTTTCCTGAGGAGTATCCCGGGAAACTGTCTCGGCCACCATGACCGGCGGCTGCCCACCCGGTGGACAGAACACTCTGCTCCCGGATATGCAGCCCAGTGGAACCACAATGAGGGTCAGGGTGACGGCCACTGCCGCTCCAAACAGCAGGGAGATCGCCATGCCCTGAAAAATCGGGTCGTACAGGATGGTGGCGGCCCCTGCCATCATAGTCAGATCGGTCACCCAGATCGGGCGCATCCGGATCTGCCCGGCCCGCACCGCCGCCTCCCGGATCTGCGTTCCTCGATGCACCTCATTTTTGGTGAAGTCCACCATTAGGATGGAGTTTCGCACCTCGATGCCTGCCAAGGCAATAAACCCGATCATCGAGGTCGCGGTAAATTCCGCATCGAGCAGCCAATGACCCGGCACGATACCGATCAAGGTCAGCGGAATGGGCGCCATGACGATGGCCGGGAGCGTAAAATTGTCAAACTCCAGCACCAACAGCATATAGATAAGCACCAAGGCCGCGGCGAAAGCGAGCCCCATATCGCGAAAGGTTTCATAAGTGACCACCCACTCGCCACTCCATTCGAATCCGGAATGCAGATCATCCACGGGGGGACCCGACAGAGTGCCGGTAATCTGTGCTCCATCCGGGCTGGTATACCCCTTCAGCAGATCTTCGACCCCCAGCATCCCGTAGATCGGGGCCGCCAGCCGTCCCTCCATCTCGCCTACCACGTATTCCATCGGCCGCAGATCCTTGTGGTAAATATAGGGCCCTTCGGAAACCTTGGTGAAACGCCCAAGCTCCAACAGTGACACCATTTGGCCGTCCGCGGAACTAATCGGTAGATTGCCTACCCGTTCGATCTCCCCCCGCACCGCCAGGGGTAATTGAATGATCAGATAGGTCGGCTCCAGAACATGACCTCGTTTGATGTCACCGACCTGGTAACCACCCATCGCCATCAGTACATTGCGATTAATGGTCTCCACCGAGATCCCACGGCGTATCGCCTTCTCCAGATCCACCTCGAAACGCCAGCGCTGGTAGGGCATGGCCATGTAGTTGTCTGCATCCACCAGATGAGGGACCTGTTCGAACATCTGGGTCAAATCCTCCGCAACCTGATGCCGGATCTTGGCATCGGGTCCATAGACCTCAGCGACCACAGTCTGCAACACGGGGGGACCGGGGGGCATTTCTACTACTGCAATACGCGCACCCAATTGCTTGGCGATAGGGGTGAGAAGGTGACGGGCCACGGTGGCGATCTCATGGCTGCTACGATCTCGCTCCCACTTATCGATCAGCATGACCTGGATATCCGCCTCCCAAGGATTCTGTCGCAGGTAGTAATGACGAACCATGCCATTGAAATTGTAGGGGGAGGCCGTTCCCACATAGGTCTGCAACGCGATCATCTCCGGTACTTGCTGTAATGCCTCAGCCAGCTTGCGCGTCACATTGGCCGTTTGCAGGACGGCGGTCCCCTCCGGCAGATTGATAACCACATTGAATTCAGGCTTATTGTCGAAAGGCAACATCTTTACGGTCACCGCCTTGGTATAGAACATGGAGCAAGCAAGAAAGAATAGCACCACCACCATGACCAGAAAACCGATTCCCAGCACTCGATTCTTTATCAACGGGGTCACCAGAGGCCGGTAGAGGCGCCCTATGTTTGCCTGGATCTTGCGTTCCTTCGCCTCCGCTTTGAGCAAGGCCTCCATCCTGGGTTTCAAACGCACTGAAAACCAGGGGGTAAAGGCAAAGGCCGCAAATAAAGAAAAAAGCATCGCCACCGAGCCCAAAGCAGGGATAGGCAGCATATAGGGACCCATCATACCGCTGACGAAACCCATCGGGAGCAAGGCCGCGAGCACCGTAAAGGTGGCGATGATGGTAGGATTGCCCACCTCGCGCACCGCATCGATGGCCGTCTCGAGGCTGGTCGTATCCTCCTTGAGCCAGCGCCGGAAGATATTCTCCACCACCACCGTAGCATCATCGACCAGGATGCCGATGGCAAAGATCAGGGCAAACAAGCTGACCCTATTGATGGTATAACCAAGCATCCAGCTTAACCAGATCGTTATAAGAATCACCACCGGGATGACGGTGATGACGACGATGGCCGGTCGCGCCCCGATGGTAATCCAGCATAGAATGCTCACGGCGAAGGCAGCGATCAGCAGGGCCTGCAATAGCTCGTTGACCTTATCATTGGCGGTCTTACCATAATTGCGAGTCACGGTGACCTGGACCTTATCGGGGATCAAGCGTCCCTTGAGGACCTCCAACCGATCCAGGATGGCGTTGGCCACGGTCACCCCATTGGTCCCTTCTTTTTTCGCCAAGGCGATGGTCACCGCCGGGGCCCCATCGGCCTCAGGCGTGGATCCATCATGCCTAGGTCCGGTGTAAAACGAAACCATCTGAGTCGCCTCCGACGGACCATCGATCACTTGAGCTACATCGCGTACATAGATAGGGCGGCCGTCCTTCACCCCAACGACTAGACGGCTGACATCTTGGGCACTATTCAGAAAAGAACCGGTAAAGACCTTAAACTCCTTATCACCGTGCTCCAATCTGCCGGTGCCCTGTTCCGTATTCGCTGCCATGATGGTATTGGCCAACTGGTCCATACTCACCCCAAACCCGGTGAGACGCTCGGGGAGGGCTTCAATACGCACTTGCTCCGTACGCCCACCAACCAAAAAGACTTGTCCCGTATCAGGTACCGCCTTGAGGCGCTGCAACACCTTCTGCGCCAGAATACGCAACTCGTAGTCAAACACATCGCTCGACCACAGGGTTAGGGTCACCACGGGAACATCGTCTATACCCTTGGGTTTAACCAATGGCATGGAGACCCCCGGCGGCATCCTGTCCAGATTGGACTGCAACTTGTCATGAACCTTGACGATGGACGGGCCCAGCCGCTCATTCACTTTAAAACGTACGGTAACGATGCCCTGGCCGCGTTGCGAGGCGGAGTAGACATGCTTGACCCCGGGAATCTCACTCATGATGCGCTCCAGGGGGTCGATGGCCAGATTGGCCACCTGCTCGACCGAGGCGCCATCATAGCGAATGAAAATATCTATCATGGGCACCGAGATCTCCGGGTCCTCCTGCCTCGGAGTGAACATCAGACCAATCAAGCCAATGAACAACGCGGCGAGATAAAGCAATGGCGACAACGGGGAATCAATGAAGAAATGGGTAATATTACCCGCCACGCCCAATGGCGGTTTTTCTACTGGAGGAATGGGTGGATGAGTACGCGCGGGACGACGCGACTTATGCTTGATGGGGCGCTCGGCCATGCTTGAATTCTTAGTCTACGATCTCTCCTGGATAGTAAGCAAATGATAACCGAATATAATCACAGTAGTATTGACTAGAATCAAGACTGGCTTAATTAGGAATGCGAATTAAATAACTTCCCTAGGAGGCTGTCGGATTTAGGTGATCGTAGCGAGGGAAAGACGGTTTGAGGTAGATTTTTCGATCGTTTGAGGAGAATAGCCGTAGTTATTTAACGACAAGGATCGGGAAATCTAGCCAAATCCGGCTTTTCCGCAGTAGATCAGCCCTAAATCCGACAGCCTCCTAGCTG
>JAAEPA010000264.1 GCA_024222475.1 Gammaproteobacteria bacterium
ATGGCGCGCACGCCCTCCGCTTCAAGCCGCTTCGCCCCGGTGATGAACGGCTCCAGCAACTCGGGAGACGGGTCATTCAGAGCTTTGGAACGGTTACACCCTGAACCATTTCGTAAAGCACGGGAAAGGGCAGGCTTGACGGGTTTTTAAGGTGTCCCGGCGGTTTCGGAAAATAGCTTTCCAGGCACAAAACCCCGATGGAGGCACCGCAAATATTTTGACCGCCGGAATATCTCGTCATGTTGAACCTTACCGGATAACGTTACGTCATTACCGGGGGCATCCGTACCGCCCGGCTTCCGGTTTTCTGTTAGCCAACAATTGCTGTGTTATCCAGAGAATTCGGCTTGACCTGCGACTGACAGAGTTCGATCGGGAGCGCGGGTGTATTGTTTGCTGGTTGGAAAACGATGCCGAGCGCGTCTAACGGGCTGACAATTATGCTATGGTGACAGTTGGTTTTTTCTTAGACAGCAGGCTCATGCCCGCACAATTGGGGATTGAGTAAACCGTCACTGTAATTCGAACGATTGGCGTGGTCCGGCAGACGTCGGAAAACAAGACGCACAGGGTGTTGTCGAAACACCAAGGGCGCGATATCGATCAGGTCTGCAGGCCGCGACGGCCAAAGTCCGCCTGACCGGTATTGCGCACCGATGTGGTGTCCGGTTTCGGACCTTCTCTCGATACCGAAGGCTGGGTAGGCCGGGGTATTCTTTCGCCGGAATTACGTATTGCGGCAATTTAGGTTTCGATCGCACTTGACCAATTTCTGCCATCCCCGTCACCGTATTGGTTGCCGCCCGGGGTGCCGGGGAAAAATCCGCATTCCACCAGTTGCCAGAGCGGTCCAATCGTCGGGATCGCGCAGATTAAGAACCACCAACCGCTCTTATTTCGGTCATGATACCGTTTTGCGGTCAGGCAGAAGCTGATCCAAGCGCTCAACGCAAAAAGTGGAATAAGAAATGGAAGCGAAGCTATGAACTGCACCGCTTACCCCGATGGCGTGGTGGCATCAATAGTCCCGACAACCGCTCCGCCGACAAATATTAGATTGCCCACCAGGATCGTCAGCGGCACAAGCCCACCAAGCCACCACTGAAGGCGGCCGATACGTCCATTTGGACTGAAAAGAAATTCCATATGACCAATCCATTTCAATGCGCGCAAAAACCTCGCAGCCAAGGTAGCCAACCAATGCTAAAGAACACCACGTCTGATTGAGATTTGTGGCGCTTTCCCTCATTTGTGGTAAACGGTGTGTGTATGGTGCCGGCACGATCCGCGCCAATGTTCTAGGTGTTGCTTCACTGCTCTGGAACCACCCGTCAAAATTTTGGAAACAGGTGGCGCGCTACAACAAACAACAAGCAAACGAGTAGGGTGGGGAGAGGGGCTCGGCCCCCAACACATGAAGGCACGCCTGTCTCAGCAGCAGTTATTCTCTGGCGTCGCAGCGAACGACGACTTTGAGCCCATACTTCCAGTTTGCGGCATCGCGCCTAAGATCTGCTTTATCTACTACTCACACCCATTGTGTTGCCGCCACATGATTGCATCATGACCCTCAGGTACCACCTCGCAGGGATCATCAGAGTAGCCGCGAAGCACGTTGTACTTTTCGATCTGGTTCGGTGTCAGAATTTCGGGCGTTTCAAGATGAGCACTCAGATGGATAAGGCGCAATGTTGCGCGTGCTTCACCGGCAGCCATAACCAGCTGTTTGAGTTGTGCTGTCTGTGGAATCGCATCTGTAAAAGCTGCGTCAAGCGCGCGCTCGGCTACGAGAAACGCCAGTCCCTGGGATATGGCATCGGCACGCATACGGTCTCGAAGTTCAACAAGAGCTGCGATTTGTGATGAGGTTAGACCTATTGCATCCTGCATCTCCAGCAAATGAGCAGGTCCCGGAACACCGTTTAGTTCGGCGGGGCGCGCTAGTCCCCACCCACCGCCTTTTTGGAGTTCGTCGACATCTGCGGCCGACAGAGCTGCAATTTCGCGCTGCTGTTGGCCGGCGTACGGTGCAGCAGAGTGGTTTTCATTTTCTTGCGCTGAAAGCGGCACGGTCGAGATGAAAGCGAGCACGGTAACGCTGTGAATCAAACGCATGGTTTCTACCCTTTCTCAGTGATTGTGCGGCTTTTCTTGCATTTTTTCGGCATCTAGGCACATGATCCAAATCATGTCTGATGCATGGGTCAATCTTTTTGACGGAGCGGCGGAGGAAACCTTCAATTCAGCGACGCCGTTGTTCCGGCGCGATGATTTCGTTCGAGCGATTTACTTTGTCCGCGTTGGACAAATAAAACTGGTGCGGGTCCTGCCGGATGGTACTGAACTGACATTGCACGTTGCACAGCAAGGAAGTCCGGTTGCGGAAGCATCGCTGTTTGCGGAAAACTACCATTGCGACGCAGAGTGCGGCGCGCATACGATACTTGCTGTCTTACCGAAAGATACCGTTCGTAGGGCACTGGAAACGAACGACCTAGCGTTCCAGGCGATGCAAAGAGCAGCTATCGAGCTACAAGAGCTCAGAACGCGGATTGAGATCATGCGATTGCGGCGATTGAACGATCGCTTAGACGCCTACCTTGCTCTGAAAGGTACCCCGGAACCTGGCCGTTGGGTGAGTGTTGCCGATTGGATTGGGGTAACGCCGCCAGCTCTGTACCGCGAGCTGGCAAGGCGCCGTTCAAAACAGCAGTAATCCGCTAGCGGACGCTGGCATCGCCAGTTTGAATGTCTCAAATATCCGCATTGCCGTCCTTTGTGTCATGAATTTTGCCTTTCGTAGGTGTGCGGTGGCTCAATTGTCAGCTTCGAGCCGATTTTGATGATAAAGTCGACCATCAATACTCCTTGGTGGAATTTGTAGAATGCAAATTCAGACAGGCCAATAATACGAAAAGTGAATTTGAATCTCAGTGGCTAGCGGAATCAGTTTCTAATTTTTTGGCC
>JAAEPA010000265.1 GCA_024222475.1 Gammaproteobacteria bacterium
ACCAGCACATCCCCTTGCCCTATGCCTAAAATCGCCTGAGACAGTCCATCACGCTCTATGGTGATACCGCTCACCCCGTCATCCGTGAATATTTTTTCGCAACCCGCTCCTTTCAGAGCGTCGATTTGCAGATCAAGATTTTGTTCGTCTGTGGAGACGCGAGCATAGCCTATTTTCATGACTTTATTTTGGACAACCCTTTTGGTGCAGTCCATACGTTTTAAAATCAGGGACTTAGAAAGTGGGGGATAAGTGCCCCGAAAGGGACCCTTTTTAGTGCAGTTAAAGAAGCCATTCTATGGCCGTGTTTGATGATTTCCATATCTACCGTTCTGCTAGGTGACCAGGATGGGTAGGTGCGATCATTGGCAGCCTTGTTGTCCCAAAGCCTAATTGGGTGATTGCAGGGCTGTAAGCCCCGCGTCCCTCGCACCCTGGCCGACCAGTCGCAGCGTGATCATGTCCGTATATCTAGAATGATTTCCCTTTCGGCACCAAGCCTTACGCGATTGCGTTCATCGTTTTGTGTCTCCATAACCAGGTTTTGGAACCCGTTCACGGACAACCGTATTCGGTGAGCGGCGATTAGCTTTCTGTTGGTAATGAATTGTCCGTTTCCGGCATCACGGTACCGAACAGTAGTTTTGCTATCACTTTTCTTTTTCATAAGAAATACTCCTTGAGATCAATATCTTGCCATAAAATAATTCTTGACAATTGGCTATTCATCGCGCATATTAATAGTACAGAAACACACTTTTGTCAAAATTTAGTACATAATTGCACTAAGATAACGCATAGAACGCAAAGGTGAATTCATGACCACAGCTATTGCACAAAAACTCGCCTCTGAGCCATCGAAAACGGCAGATGCTGCACTACGGACGTTCTTTAACGTCGCGAGCGCATGGGGCTTGAATGAAAAGCAAGCTATGACGCTACTCGGCTTCGACGAGCGAACCCGGAGCACCTATTTCAAGTGGAAGCGCGGTCCTAAGAATGCCCGCTTAACGAAGGAGAAGTTGGAGCGACTGTCCTACATATTTGGTATCTACAAGGCGCTTCAGATACTTTTACCGAACCCGAAATCGGCTGATAATTGGATTCACCAGCCCAATGAAGCCAAACTTTTCGGTGGTCGGTCTGCGCTGGATCGGATGCTTTCCGGCAATGTTGCTGACTTGTATGTTGTACGCCAATACTTGGACGCTCAGCGTGGTTGGTCGTAACGCTGCTTTACTTTCGGATATTCAATGGAGGCCTTCATGGCGGCTGGTTCCCAGCCGCTTCCCACCCGTTGGACTTTTTAACAGAGTAGCGCGTGTCGAGGACCTTGAGATCGTCATGGATATTGAGAGCCTAACGAATGATCGGCTCCGAGAAGAGGTAGGTGATCTTAGTCTTGTCCCCAATGAGGACAGAATCGTTGGCCCCGGTACGATGCCGATCATGGCGGCTTTTACGCATCTTAATTCAGAAGGCAGTCGATTCACTGACGGCAGTTATGGGGTGTACTACGCTGCAAATACCGTAGATGCTGCCATTGCGGAAACGGTATTTCACCGGGGCCGATTTCTTTCCGCAACCCGTGAGTCGCCTATCGAGATTGATATGCGTTCCTATGCTTCCGACATCCATACCCAGTTTCATGACATCCGAGGAAAACAGGAAACAATGCCCAATGTTTATGATCCTGATCCAAAATGCTACGCAGCAGCGCAATCCTTTGCATCCAGTTTACGAAAAGAAGGTTCTAACGGGATCGTCTACGACAGCATTCGTGATCCGGGCGGCGAGTGCATTGCGGTGTTCAAACCACGCGTACTTGCGCCGGTCGTGCAAGGAAAACACTATTGCTATGTCTGGGATGGCAGAAAAATTACCGATATCTACGTTAAAACCGAATACCATCGCTAGCGTTTTACGGCCGACCATTTCACTGTAGCAAAAGGGACCCCGTTTGGCGCACCGTAGATTTTTAAGAGAAAAGAACAGGGGGCTTTCCTGCTTGGCAACTGGAACCCCTGTCTGGGATTGTTCTATATTCCTTTCATCAAGCCGATTGCAGCGCATGCTCTTTGAACAGAAACCTTCATATCGACATCACGGCCCAGGCGATTTCCCGCGTCGCTCTATTCATCACTTGCTGTTAGCGAATATACTAACAGCCGTCAAGGCATTAACCCTTTTGTGGGGTTTTCTATGCTATGGGCGGAGCGGGGTTTACGGCGTAGGCGATAACTATCAACTTAAGATTTATTCAACTTGGGGATTTTGGAAAACCCTTTATGGGCCGTTGAATAGAGGTGCGAGTACTTGTCGAGAAGACGGTCAAAAAATGATTTTTTAGGCGGCTGATCGGCCAGCATCATGGCCAGTTTTCGCCGTTTCGAACTTTCCGCATCGAGCTGGGAGCGCAGATCAACTACCGTTTCCCTCTCGCGGGCTAACTGTTCGCGCAACCTGTCAATTTCAAGCTGAAACGTGCTGGATTCCTTTTGGGTTTCCATTCGTTCAGCTTCAACGTTTGCTGGTTGTTGTAGTGGAAATACCCTGTGGAGTTCGGCGGGATCAATCCGGTATTGATTACCCACCTTCTTCACGTAGCTCAATCTCCCGGTTTTTAAGGCTTTTGATAGGGTGCTTTTGCTTTTCCCGCTTTTCTGTGCCGCTTGGCCTAGGGTGAGGTAGGTTTGTGATTGCATATGGGTTTCCGTTGGTTCAGTTTAAATGTTTCGTGAACGTTGCCCTATCTTGGGAACCAATAGCAAGGCCGTTCATCGGGATTATAAGGGTTTTCTACATAGGGACACGGCCGTAGATACGCAGGCAACAGAAATGAAATGCGAGGCTCTAATATTTACGCGGTCGATTGGGCCACGCTTACAGAACTGGCAATCCAGTAATGCGTGATGAGGTCACGCTATCTGAATTCATCCTCGACCGGCATGGAAGCCAGTGGAGGATGATTGATGATGAAAAGCTCGGGCGCAGTTCGCACAGGGAGGTGTGAACCGTGCCTGAGCCCCCGGCGAAGGGACGCCGGGATTCAGGGCGGGTAGGGATTCTGTCAAATTGCGTGCACGGCCCGCCCTTCCAGGGATGGGAAGATCTGTCGGAACCGCCAGTCTCAGCGTCAGACCATAAGAAGAAAACCGCAGGTGTCCAGAGGGGTTCAGGGGCGGTGCCCCTGAGCATGAGCGCAGCGGGAGGGAAAAGGTCGTCGTCACTGGCCGCGTAGCGCGGTAGTGACGACGGGATAGAAAAGGAAATTTATCCGTGATTTTAAGCGTTATGCTGATCTTTCTTGAATTACGGTCGAATTATCGAC
>JAAEPA010000266.1 GCA_024222475.1 Gammaproteobacteria bacterium
GCTATGTTGGATTTCTCAAGCAATTGCTTGAAGGTTATGATAAGCCTGTCATCTTGATTGAAGATGGTGCCTCTTATCACGGCAGCAAAGTGGTCAAGGAGTTTCTTGCATCACAATCAGAATCGCTGACACTGGAGCGTTTACCCACTTTCTCACCCGACTACAATCCGATTGAGAAACTCTGGAAAAATACTAAGCGTGATGCGACCCATCTGAAGTACTTCAAGCAATTTGAAGATCTGCGCGCTTCCGTCCTCAGTGCCTTTAAATCCTACCTGGAGGATGCCTCAAAAGTGATTTGTGTGATGACTAAGATGCGTGAGGTGTTTGGACTAAGTCACTGAGATGGTTTGGGAAATTATTTTTATGAAAAACTATACACCAGCACCGAGGCCGGTTCCTCGGGATCGCCCGTGTTCGATGAAGACTTCCGGGTCGTCGGCCTGCATCGCGGCTACGTCGAGCTGGCGGAACCCGACCCGGGGGACCGCCAGTTCCGTAATCAGGGCAGCAGCATGATCGCGATCCTGAGAGAGCTGGAGAGCCGGGTGCCCGGGATACTTGAGACGCTGACGGTCCTGCCCTGATCATGGACATACCTACCCTCA
>JAAEPA010000267.1 GCA_024222475.1 Gammaproteobacteria bacterium
AAGAAGGCGGAGAGGCTGTTTATATCCACCTGATGTCCGGATTTTGTCCGGATCTGAGTTTGGCAACTTATAACCGGATGATTTTTAAAGGGAAAATGGCGGAGTGGACGGGACTCGAACCCGCGACCCCCGGCGTGACAGGCCGGTATTCTAACCAACTGAACTACCACTCCTTCGACTCATGGTGGGTGCTGAGGGAGTCGAACCCCCGACTTTCGCCTTGTAAGGGCGACGCTCTACCAGCTGAGCTAAGCACCCGGGAGGAAAACCTCCGCTGAGCAACGGCCGCCTAGTCTACGGCATCCTTTAGTGCTTTACCAGCCTTAAAACTCGGTACATTGCTCGCTTTTATCTGAATGGCTTCACCAGTCCGCGGATTTCGGCCAGTGCGTGCTTTACGCTGTTTTATTGAAAAGATGCCAAACCCGGCAATAGAGACCTGCTCCCCACTTTTCAGGGTGCTGGTAATGGCATCTAGAACGGCATCAACTGCGCGTGAGGCGCTCGCTTTGGAAAGGTCTGCTGCACTTGAAACGACCTCGGTAAGTTCTGATTTATTCATTAATGTTAGTCCCTAAGGATTCCTTTCAGCTTAAAATTGATCTAGATCCTGCAACCAATCGCGCTTAAATATTCTAAGAAATTAATTCGTATAGTATATTTTAATCCAAGTAAAAAAGTAGCACAGGGAAGTGCTGTCAACAGACCTAAGGATGGAACCTTATTGTGATTGCCGAGGGAGAAAATACCGCTATACGGATCAAGTGTTTGTGCTATATGAGTGCGATCTCTTGCAGTGATCTAGGCATTATACCCATGGCGAATGAGTATACTCAAAGAATCAATATGTCACACTCTTCAAGCACAATCACTTGAAGAGTTTAAATAACAGGCTCCTAGTGATGCCTTAGACGGCCTCGTTTGCTTCCTTTGGTTTCCGTTTTTTTCTGTTGTACCGATTCGCCCTGATCGGAAGCAAGCGCATCAGGTATATCATGCAAGGCGATTTCCAACACCTCATCGATCCAGCGCATTGGACGAATCTCAAGTTTTTGCTTGATGTTCTCCGGTATTTCCACGAGATCCTTTTCATTCTCTTTGGGAATGAGCACGGTCGATATGCCACCACGGTGAGCTGCCAACAACTTTTCTTTTAGCCCGCCGATAGGAAGCACCTCACCTCTTAAAGTGATTTCTCCCGTCATGGCAACATCAGCCCTCACGGGAACACCGGTGAACGCCGACACCAAGGCGGTGCACATACCAATACCAGCACTCGGACCATCCTTGGGTGTCGCCCCCTCTGGAACATGGATATGGACATCATTTTTCTCGTAAAACTCTTCTGGAATACCGAGTACTTCCGCTCGACTTCTAACCACCGTCATTGCGGCCTGTATTGACTCCTGCATGACATCGCCCAACTTTCCCGTTTGAGTAAACTTACCTTTTCCGGGAACTACTGCGGCCTCTATCGTAAGCAACTCGCCACCAACCTCGGTCCAGGCCAAGCCGGTCACCTGACCGACTTGGTCCTTTTCCTCCGCCAAGCCATATCGGAACTGGCGAACACCCAAATACTCATCTAAATTAAGCGGAGTAACCATCACGGATTTTTTCCGTGATTCCAGCAATATCAATTTGACTACTTTTCGACATATTTTTGAAATTTCCCGCTCTAGATTCCTGACACCAGCCTCTCGCGTATAGTATCGAATAATATCGCGTATCACCGACTCACTAATCGTCAACTCTGCCTTTTTAATACCATTATTCTTGAGCTGTTTAGGAACCAGATAGCGCATCGCAATGTTCATTTTTTCGTCTTCTGTATAACCGGGAAGGCGAATGACTTCCATACGATCGAGCAGTGGCCCCGGAATGTTCAAAGAATTGGCCGTCGCCACGAACATCACATCCGACAGGTCGAAATCAACCTCAAGGTAATGATCCCCAAAGGTGTGATTCTGCTCGGGATCCAACACTTCCAGCAGTGCCGAGGCCGGATCACCCCGGAAATCCATAGCCATTTTATCAATTTCATCAAGTAGAAAAAGAGGGTTTCGCACCCCGGCCTTAGATAGGTTCTGAACAATCTTGCCAGGTAGTGACCCGATATAGGTACGTCGATGCCCCCTGATCTCAGCTTCATCGCGTACTCCACCCAAGGACATCCGAATAAACTTACGCCCAGTAGCGCGAGCCACCGACTGGCCAACGGATGTTTTACCTACTCCCGGTGGACCAACTAGGCACAGTATCGGCCCCTTGAGTTTTTTTACCCGCTGTTGAACGGCCAAATACTCTAGTATACGTTCCTTAACTTTTTCCAGCCCATAATGATCGGCCTCCAGTACGTCCTCCGCTACGGAAAGATCCTTGCGCACCCTAGATTTTTTCTTCCATGGGACACTGACCAGCCAATCTATATAGTTACGCACCACAGTGGCTTCCGCCGACATGGGCGACATCATTTTTAGCTTGTTCAGTTCAGCGGTGGCTTTACTTTTGGCCTCCTTGGGCATCCCTGAAGCCTCAATTTTCTGGCTAAGCTCTTCAATCTCGTTCGGGGCATCCTCCAGCTCACCCAGCTCTTTTTGAATAGCCTTCATTTGTTCATTGAGATAATACTCGCGTTGGCTCTTCTCCATTTGCTGCTTGACGCGGCCACGAATGCGCTTTTCTATATTGAGAACATCCAATTCACTCTCAATAAGACTCATTAGATGCTCGAGCCTTTCCTTCACGTCGTTTATTTCCAGAACCTTCTGTTTCTCATCCAGTTTTAGCGACATGTGGGCCGCAATAGTATCTGCCAGACGGGCAGGCTCATCAATACCAGCCAAGGAAGTGAGGATCTCCGGAGGCACCTTCTTATTCAGCTTAACGTATTGGTCGAATAGGTTCATGATGGACCGTGCGAAGACATCCAACTCCTGGTCACCAGTCTGGGTTGATGATTTCAGCAGGGAGATATTGGCGGTGATAAAGTCTTCGTTTTCTATATAACGCTCCACACGGGCTCGTTCCGAGCCTTCCACCAGTACCTTTATTGTGCCATCCGGCAATTTCAACAATTGCAATATAGTGGATAATGTCCCAACGCGATGAATCTCATCGGTAGTCGGATTGTCGAGTTCGGCACTCTGCTGCGCAACCAGCAGAATCCGCTTGTTACTGGCCATTGCAGCATCAAGTGCTTTGACTGACTTCTCCCGGCCCACGAACAGCGGGGTGACCATATGCGGGTAGACAACTACATCGCGTAGTGGTAGAACCGGAACGCCCTGAGCGAGCTCATCGAACACTTTGGTTGAGGAATCATCTGCTGGCATTGGTGGGATCTCTATATTATTGAAGCGCTAAGGAATGGCTCGACAATAACTCAGCCAACCCAAAAACCGTATCATCATAGCAGTGAGACGGATTGCATTGCTTGTATGCACTTATACCCATGACGAATGAGTTTTCAGGGCCCTATGCCTTACGTAATCGGCCTTGCTCTGCGACAAACTCAACGCACCCTGGGCATCCGAAAACCCATCCGTTATGGGTATACACTACCACTAAATGGGGACAGGGGGCCCCTTTTCAAGTCCAACAATATACTTATCCGTCATGGGTATCAAAGGGTGATACCTAGATCCTGCAAGTGATATAACCATTCACAGGTATCGTCATTCCGCATGGATTGCCGGAATCCAGATGCCATGGATGGTAATTTTAGCCATTCGCCAGTCTTATGGCTGGTTGTCATTGGATCCCGGCTTCCATACCGAGATGATGGTATTTCCGTGTATGTCGTATACAGTTACCAAGTGATCGTGCTTACAGAACGCAATATATTAATTTGTAGAGTAAATTTAAGGCTGAACGGCGCTGTAGCATATGGAAGTGCCGCTAACTGACCCAAAGATGGAATCCTTATCGTGATTTCCGAAGGAGTAATTATTGATATATGAATCAAAAGGTTGCGCTATGCGCATGCGGCTACTTGCAGGATCTAGGTGATAATCCCTCCGACCTAGGAGGCTGAACGAGCTTGACTTAGCCCTGCTGGACCGGTGCTCGTTCGCCTTCCTCTCGGGAATCTATACTCGCCACCTTATTGGCGTTGCTTACCGATTGCTGCACTAGTCTGCAGCTGCCTGATCGAGCTCCGAACCCTCGTAGATAATATATGGATTCGCATCGCCATTGATCACCGCCTCATCAAGGACGACTTTGATGACATTATCCATTGAGGGAAGATCGTACATCGTGTCTAACAAAATCTGCTCTAGAATAGTGCGCAAACCGCGCGCGCCTGTCTTACGTTGCATCGCCTTTTTAGCTACCGCAGATAAGGCATTATCCCTGAACTCTATTTCACTACCCTCCATATCGAAGAGCTTCTGGTATTGTTTGGTAATAGCATTTTTCGGCTCGGTCAGAATCCGTACCAAGGCCTCCTCATCCAATTCCTCCAAGGTTGCCACGACCGGCAAACGACCGACAAACTCTGGAATCAGGCCATAGCGAATAAGATCCTCCGGCTCGACTTCATGTAAAACCTCACCCACTGAAATACTATCATCCTTACTACGTACCTCGGCAGAAAAGCCTATTCCGCCCTTTTCGGTACGGTCGCGAATCACCTTGTCCAAACCGGAGAAGGCGCCCCCACAGATGAACAGAATATTGCTGGTATCGACCTGCAGGAACTCTTGCTGAGGGTGCTTCCGTCCACCTTGGGGCGGAACTGAGGCGATGGTGCCCTCGATCAACTTCAGCAGGGCCTGCTGGACGCCCTCTCCGGAAACATCACGAGTAATGGACGGATTATCGGACTTACGGGAAATCTTATCGATTTCATCAATGTAAACAATTCCAGTCTGAGCCTTGTCGACATCGTAATCACACTTCTGCAGGAGTTTCTGAATGATGTTTTCCACGTCCTCACCCACATAGCCGGCTTCGGTAAGCGTAGTGGCATCTGCGATGGTGAAAGGAACATTCAGTAACCGCGCAAGGGTCTCAGCAAGCAACGTCTTCCCTGACCCGGTGGGGCCCACGAGCAAGATATTACTCTTGGTAAGTTCTACCTCGTTTTTACTGCTTCCCGCTCGAATCTCCAACCGTTTATAGTGGTTGTATACCGCAACTGAGAGCACTTTTTTTGCAGGCTCCTGGCCAATAACGTACTCATCGAGTATCTGGTTTATTTCCTTTGGCTTGGGAAGCTTTGTCGCGGAAGACGAGGCTTGGTCCTGCATCTCCTCTCTAATGATGTCATTACAGAGCTCTACACATTCATCACAGATGAACACCGAGGGTCCAGCAATAAGTTTACGCACCTCGTGTTGACTCTTACCGCAGAATGAGCAGTAAAGGAGCTTGCCGCTATCCTTATCCTTGGTCTGATTATCGTTACTCATGGCAAACCTCGCAAAATGATTACGAAACACACCTTGCCTTTTTTCGAGTCAAGATGCAAGCGGGAGCAGCAGTAAAGGGGCGTTATTCTTCCTGGTTTATTGGATGTGCTCACAAACTTGTAAATTAATGAGCGGTAAATTCATCACAAAACTAGAAATGAGCCGCAAACATGCCTCTGGAGGAAGACAAATTGAAGACCGTAGCGCACCATAATCTAGTGCGCTACGGCGCTCCTTATTCTATGCCACGCTGACTGAGTACCTTATCGATCAGGCCATATTTAACAGCCTCATCACTGCTCATAAAGTTATCCCGTTCGGTATCCGCTTGGATCCGTTTTACCGGCTGACCAGTATGCTTCGCCAGGATTTTATTCAATTGCTCACGGATCTTAAGGATCTCCCGAGCATGAATGTCAATATCTGTGGCCTGCCCTTGATAACCCCCGAGTGGTTGATGGATCATGACGCGAGAATGGGGTAATGCATGGCGTTTTCCGGATTGTCCTCCGCAAAGCAATAAAGCGCCCATACTAGCTGCCTGCCCTACACACAAAGTGCTTAAATCAGGCTTTATGAACTGCATAGTGTCATAAATAGCCATACCAGCCGTCACCGATCCCCCGGGCGAATTGATATACAACGAGATGTCTTTATCAGGGTTTTCAGACTCTAGATAGAGTAACTGCGCAACCACCAAATTGGCCATATGGTCATCAATTGGGCCCACGATGAAAACGACTCGTTCCTTTAACAGGCGGGAATAGATGTCATAGGCCCGTTCACCACGTGCAGTCTGCTCTACAACCATGGGCACCAGATTGAGTGCCCGAGGCTCTAATGCCCCATTGTTTAAACCTATCGTCATGTTTTTTTCTCCGCACTACTCGAGTTCATTACTTGATCAAAAGTCATGTCTTCTTGCTTAACCCGAGCCTTGCTCAGCACCCAATCGACGACCTGCTCTTCAATAACCATCGATTCAACCTTTGCCATGGCTTGTTTATCACCGCGATACTGCCCGATAATCTGCTGCGGATCTTCATAACTTGCTGCAAATTCTTCAAGCATCTGCTGCACTCTATATTGATCCGGCTTGATATCTTGGGTCTTGACAATTTCGCTGACTAACAACCACAGGGCGACGCGTTTACGTGCATCCTCTTCGAAGAGCTTATCCGGGAATTTACTGGCATCAGTCATTCCCGTGTTTTTCATCATCTGCTCTCGAGCCCTAACAATGTCTTCCTTCACCATTGCCTCGGGCAACTCTACCTGATTAAATTTGTGCAAACCGTCCATTACCTGCTCTTTTATCCAGAGCTTGGTCTTCTGCTCTAATTCCCTCCCCATATTTTTGCGTATTTCGTCACGTAGCGCGGAAACACCACCTTGTTTGACGCCGAAAGACATCGCCAATTCATCGTCTATGTTCGGCAAAACGGGTTCCGATACGGTTTTTACTTCAACCTCAAAAGAGGCATTCTCACCGGCCAATTTTTCCTGCGGATAGTCTTTGGGGAAGATCACGTCTAGGGTCTTTTTCTCCCCCGCTGCAACCCCTTCGAGCTGACCCTCAAAGTTCTCTAGCATCTGCCCCGCGCCAAGCTCTACGGCTACATCCTGTCCTTTCCCACCCTCGAACGCATCACCATCAATCTTACCGTCGAAATCCACCACTATTTGATCACCTGTTTGAGAACTTCGTTCAACCTCTTTCCAGGTTCTGCGTTGCTTACGCAAGGTTTCTATTAATTGATCAATATCGGCTTTATTTATCTCTGCCACCGGTTTTGTGATCTCCATAGACTCGAGATCACCAATCTCGATCTCTGGAAACACCTCAAAGGTTGCCGTATACATCAATCCTTTCCCCAAGCCCATGACATTCGGCTCTATACTTGGGCCACCGGCGGGACGCAAGTTTTCCTGGGTAACAGCCTCCTGATAACTTGAATGCAGTACTTCGGTTAGCACTTCTTGTTGAACTTGGCTGCCAAAACGCTGTTTAACAAGTTTTAAAGGAACCTTTCCAGGACGAAACCCATGGAGCTTTACCTGCTTAGACATGCTCTTGAGGCGCTTTTCCACCTCCGAGTCAATACTCTCGGCAGGAACCTCTACGACCATTTTTCGGCCTAATTTACTTGTCGTTTCTACGGTAACTTGCATTAATTAAATCCTTACAGGAACTTATGTGCCTGTTGGCATGATCTCAATCCTAGGAGGTTGTAGGCCTAATCTACTGCAGAAAAGCTGAACTTAGGCAGGCTCCCAGTGTGTTTAAAGTAAAAATAGATGGTGCGAAAGGAGAGACTCGAACTCTCACGGGTTGCCCCACTGGCACCTAAAACCAGCGCGTCTACCAATTCCGCCACTTTCGCGTACCTATTTTTTCTCCTGGCGAGACAGTATAAAAAATAGAGGGTTGCTCAACAATGAAGTAATGGCTATCCCGGATATTCCATAAATTACACACGTCCTCGCTTGATCCTTGTTTCCACAAGATTGTTGCTCAGTTGGCCGTAGTCGTGGA
>JAAEPA010000268.1 GCA_024222475.1 Gammaproteobacteria bacterium
GGCTTTCTTTTCTATCTCGTTAAGTCGATGGCACTATACCATCGTTTTAAAAGTGCCGCACCCAATGAACATGTGGAGCCCTTGGTTTTGGCGGTTATTTTGTTTTTCGTCATTCAAAATGATACCAAACTCTGAGCTCCTCTTTTATTCAGAATGGTGAAACTTCAGTTACCTATTCAGAAGCCCGGCAAAATCTCTCAATAATTTTAAATATTGCACAACTGGAAGAAGTTGAAATCCGTAGGAAAGATGGTGCTACATTTTCCCTTACATCAAAAAAAGAGATTTCAAAATCGCCTTTTGATGTGCGCGGAATAAAAACAAAGGCAACAACGCGGGATATACTAAGCACAATTAGAGAATCGAGGATGGACTGACACAACGCCAAACGGAGTCCAAGCGCCGGATCAGCAACAGACTCCGCAACATGGTGATCTGGCTGCTCAACACCCTCTACCGCTCCCCTAACCCCTGCACCAAGCGGCAAAAATGCTCCCCGCGTTCGATGAAATCCCGGTAGCTACCGTAACTCGGCGAGGCGGGTGACAATAGGCAGGTTCTCCCTTTTCGGGTCACTTGAGCGGCATGCACTACGGCCTCTTGCATATTGAGGACCTCATGTATTTTTATAGGATCATTTTTGCGGTTGATCGAACCAAGGGCCGTTCCTACAGCTACCCCACCAGGTGGGAGCAGAATCACGTGCCGAACCGTGCTACGCATGATTGCTCGGGCCAGGGGCTTGAAATCGTAACCGCGGTCTGATCCTCCCACGATCAAGGTATCCACATCGCTCAGGGCCTCTATTCCGGCCCGGGTGGCCTCAGGGGCCGTCGATATCGAATCATCGATCCAGCGGATCCTCTGATAGATGCCCAAGGCTTCCAGCCGATGCGGTAGACCCTCGAAACCTGCAAGTACCGACTCCAGATGCTGGTCTTGCACCCCGTAGGGCCTTGCTACAGCGAGTGCAGCAAGGGCATTGACGCGGTTATGATCACCCGGCAAGCGCATGTTCTGGTCTTTGATAAGTAACCTTTTACCATCC
This sequence comes from Gammaproteobacteria bacterium, assembly GCA_024222475.1. Taxonomy (GTDB): domain Bacteria; phylum Pseudomonadota; class Gammaproteobacteria; order JAAEPA01; family JAAEPA01; genus JAAEPA01. The sequence goes on from JAAEPA010000268.1 coordinate 1,049, forward strand.
CGAAACCAGCCATCCCGGAAATGCAGGCCCTCAGGAACATTATAGGCGATATGTTGGGCTGGACCCAAGGGCAAGTGATGGCGCAGCATCTTCTCAGCACCATTGTAATAGCTACGATCCGTTTTTCGTTGTCGCGCTGCAATCCTGAATTTAGCTTGGTAATAGGCCTCCACGGAGCCGTGCCAGTCCATGTGCTCGGGAAATAGGGAGAGTATCAGGGCATCGTTCGGAGCCAAGACAAGATCATGACATTGATAACTGGAAAGCTCCAAGACCGTGATCGCCCCAGTGGCTAGGACATCATCCAGTACCTCCAGGCTCGGGGTACCGATGTTACCCGCCAGCACCGCCTTCCTGCCGGCCACCAGCAACAGCCGATGGACCAGAGTCGCCGTAGTAGACTTCCCTTTGCTGCCGGTAATACCAATCACCGGGGCGCCGCTGGCGAGTACCTTTTCCAGATAGAGATTAGTGGCCGTGGTAACATTAACACCATGGTTATGGGCCTCAGTCAAAAAGGGGTGTCTTGGTGCAATGCCTGGCGATTTAACTAGAAGATCCAGATCCCTGATCGAGTGCAAGGCCGCTTGAGCCGACAACCATGGGATCTCGGGATCCAGTGACGATGTGGCAGGAGGTGGCTCATCGGTCAATACGACTAAGGAGTCGCTTCCCCAACGTTGGTAGGCGGCCAGGACCGAACGGCCTTCTATTCCGAAACCTAGAATTCCAACTCGTTTCATTCCTTATCCAGAAATTCGCGCAGCAGACTCTCCCACTTGTCGGGAATATGATGTTCGTCTATCGGAGTCAATAGCGTCTCCAGCAACTGATCGGGATCGGCGATACTGGGAAGCACCCGCTCAGCAAACATCCTTAGCGCAGGCAATTCATGATACCTACCCTGGGTATGGCATAGGTATAAGGCAGCGGCAACCTCGTCAGGAGTCCCCACGCAATCGAAGGGTTTGTGACCCTCCAGTCCTAAGAGTTGAGCAAGTATGGAGAGATTTTTATCATCGGCTAAAATGTTGCCACCAAAGATGCCCTCCAATGCTTGTTCTTCCAACCATGGACTGAGCATGGTGAAAACGAATATACATTTGCTACAATGCCCACACCAGCGATCCGCGGGTCGCCTGCCCCGCTGACGGAAATTCCGGTTGCATGAGCTAAAATGGGTAAAATGTTCGGAAAAACGTGAGAAACAACGAGCGATATGCAACTCACTCAACGGTCTGAGCAAACTGAAGTAGGTCGGGATACGCCTTAAATGGCGTCTCTGCCACTGCTGAAACAAATCTTCGAACCGACCCCCCTTACTCCACTGGTGATTGACCTCCAAAGACCCGGCATGCAGATTAGCACTCGATGCACTTCGTTCATTTGAAGCGATGATGGATCCAAACCCACCCAGCACCGCGAGCAACTGAGCGACAAAGGCATAGTAGGCGGAAATCGGGATGTGCCCGTTCAAGGCCCCCGCGGCATTGAGTTCGAAGAGTTTGGGGTCCAGGCGTCGTCCCACCAACAATCGAGGCGCCTGAAAACCAGCAATCAGGGGTTCAATCTGTTGCGAGTTCCCCACATAGAAGGCCTGATGGGCTTGTTTCGCCTGACGCAGGACTTGGTGGGAGACGGCAGAATCCTTACCTCCGCCCACCAGAAGTAAGGCCTCGCCATCCGCCTGTTGGGGGGTAAATTTACGGTTACTGCATTCCCCCTGTTGGGGAAACGCGACCCGACCCTGGGGATTGATCTTATTACGGTAATAAAACTCGCCTAGACCTTGGGTATAGATCTCGTTCCAGAATGTTGCATCCCAGGGCGATAAGGCGGCATTCTCTATCTGAATATTCATCGGACAACAGGTTTTCCAATAGGAAATACCCCCAATGAGATGCAGCCCGATCAATGCCGCATCGACATCGTCATGAGCTTGTTGAGCCTGCTGGGTAGTAAGCGGCAGCTGCAGCTTTTCTTCCAGATCCAGGCCCTGCCCTCCCCCTTCCAGGCGGTAGCCCAGACGCACAGTACGCCCTTCAAGCACTCGGTGAGTGAATACAAATCTATCGTATGGCAGGAACATATAAACTTACCGGGGTCTACTGTTGTCCAATAATTTTGCCATAATATGGCTCCAACCTCCGCGGCCAGGGAGGGCCCATTGGGGGTTTGGCCCACTATCCAATTGGGCCCCATTATCAAAATTTAACACAATGCTTATCGACCAAGACAAACTATTTCAATTCCCCTGTGACTTCCCAATCAAGATCATGGGGCGTGCCCACCCCGATTTTCAGGATCAGGTGGTCGCTATCGTCGGCAATCATGTCACTAAAATACCCGAGCACGCCATTTCCAGTGCTCATAGTGCAAAAGGTAAATACATCAGCGTTACTATCACTATCACGGCGACCAGCCGACAACAGCTGGACGATATCTACGGAGACCTTAGCGCCTGCGATGCCGTACTCATGTCGCTTTAGAAAACCACTCTGGAACACCTGTGATACCCTTGATTGTCCAACAGCTCGGTTTGCGTGAATACACATCGGTATGGGAGTCCATGCGAACCTTTACCCAACAGCGCAACACCGACTCGGCCGATGAGTTCTGGCTGGTTGAACACCCACCGGTATACACCCTCGGGCTCAATGGCGACCCCGCACATGTCTTGGACCACGGCAACATTCCCATCATAAAGGTCGATCGCGGCGGTCAGGTCACCTATCATGGCCCGGGACAGGTGATTATTTATCTACTGGTCGATCTGCGTCGCCTGGGTCTGGGTGTTCGGGACCTGGTCAGGAAATTGGAGCAAGCCCAGATTAGCTTTCTGAACCATCATGGGATTCATGCCGAGACCGATCCGAATGCCCCTGGCGTCTACGTAGCAGACCACAAGATCGCCTCACTCGGGCTGCGTGTCAGTCGTGGTTGCAGCTATCATGGCATAGCCTTCAATCTGGAGATGGACCTGTCGCCCTTCAAACACATTAACCCTTGCGGGTTCCCAGGCCTGCAAGTCACCCAGTTGACAGACCTCGGCATCAATCTGGACTGGGATTCCGCCGCTAGCCAATTGGTGACATATTTGCAGCAACAACTGGGATACACCAACCCCATCAAGATCGTGGACCAACGCAAATGACAGGCAAAATCGTTCGTGGACAGAAACAGCGTGGTGAGGCCAAAACGGCCAAGCTGCCTATAAAGCCTAAAGGCTTGGCCAAACCACTTCGCAAACCCTATTGGATTCGCACCAAGATACCGGCTACTCCGCATATCGCGCGCTTAAAACGAGTATTACGTGAAAAAAAATTGCACACGGTATGCGAGGAGGCCTCTTGCCCGAATCTCAGTGAATGTTTTGGCCAGGGCACAGCGACATTTTTGATCATGGGCGATATCTGTACCCGCAGATGCCCCTTCTGCGATGTAGCCCATGGCCGCCCCAACCCACTGAATCCTGAAGAACCCATCAACCTCGCCAAAACCATACTGGAAATGGATCTGTGTTATGTGGTGATTACCTCCGTGGACCGTGATGACTTACGTGATGGTGGCGCAGGTCATTTTGTCAGCTGCATCAAAGAGATCCGCCGGCTGAATCCACAGATTCATATCGAAGCCCTGGTTCCTGATTTTCGCGGCCGCATGGACCGGGCCCTGCAGATCATGCAACAAGCCCCACCCGATGTATTCAACCACAACCTAGAAAGTGTTCCGCGGCTTTATAAAAAGGTCAGACCTGGTGCGGATTATCAGTGGTCTCTGAACCTATTGCAGCGATTTAAAAACGCCCATCCCAACGTCCCCACCAAATCCGGCCTCATGTTGGGGGTGGGTGAGCAAATCGAAGAGGTGGAACAGGTCATGCTGGACCTCAGGGCACATGATTGCGAAATGCTGACTCTGGGCCAGTACCTGCAACCCAGCATCCATCATTTACCGGTGCAACGGTTTGCCACCCCCGAAGAGTTTGACCAGCTTGCGGCAGTAGGCCGAAAAATGGGCTTTGCCCAGATCGCCAGCGGTCCCATGGTTCGCTCCTCATATCACGCGGAACTCCAAGCCGGCAGTCTAATGGCCAAACAACCGGGGTAAAAAATCCCGCCATTCACTATCGCTAACCCAGATATCTCATGGATTTACGTAATGATCGCGTAGAGATTTGTTTTCACAAGGGATTTTTCGAAGGAGCGGCGTATCCACGATTACGGCCGACTGAGTAAAATGGCTTGTGGAAACAAGGATCAAGCGAGGGCGCGTGTAATTCATGAAATATCCGGGCTAAATAGTGGGCAATTAAGCCAATTCCATTTCAACCTTTTCTCGTAAACTATCTACCACCCCTTTTATCCGCTTGCCAGCCTCTTCGGCCACCTCATGCATCACCGCATCATCTTTAAATTTACTAAATTGCATGAAGATATCGGGATTGCTGACACGAACGATAGATGCCTCGGCGCCATCGGCCTCCACGGTCACATTGCAGGGTAACATCATACCGATTTCAGCGCTGTGAGACAGGGCGCGATATGCCAAAGCTGGATTGCAGGCACCGAGGATGACATAGGGTCGAAAGTCTTTATCCAGCTTATTCTTTAAAGTCGCTTTGACATCGATCTTGCTCAGAATTCCGAAGCCTTGCGTCTTCAGCGCCTCGGTCACAACATAAACGGCCCGTTCGAAGGGCTGATCCAAACTGATTTCAAATCCTATCGCATCGCTCATATGCCTCTCCACAATCGATCAGAATGAGAGACAAAGTATAACCTAGATCCTGCAATTGATCGTCGCGTAAGTTATTTCATTCGGATTCCATAGCGATTTAACGAAAAGGGGTATTAAAGCAACGGGTCTGGAAGTAGCGACCATCCTGGAGGCGCAAAGCAGTAAATCGTCCACCATAGGCACATCCAGTATCCAAGGGGTATACACCAGGGACATTGGCCCGACCGGGAGAAAGGGATGCCCAATGGCCAAAGATTATGGGCGATCCCTCGGTTGCCCGGTTGGGCGCCTTGAACCAAGGAAGCAGTCGTTTTTTCTTGACGGTTGAATTTCTTCTGCTAACCAGATCGAGCCGCCCATTACGATCGCAATATCGCAGCTGGGTAAAGCAATTGACAATAAAACGCAACCGATCCCAACCCTCCAGACCATCCCGCCAACGCCGCGGTTTGGTGCCGTACATGTATTTAAAAAATTCTCCGTAGTTCGAGTTTTGTAATACGGTTTCTATTTCTTTGGCACAGGCTTGAGCCTTATGCAGATCCCATTGGGGCGGCAAACCCGCATGCACTAAGGTATAGTCCAACACCGGGTCATGGTGTAGAAATGGTTGATGCCGTAACCAAAACAGCAGTTCTTCACAATCCGGGGCTTCAAGTACATCGGTTATGGTATCTTTTTTCCTAACCTTAGATACTCCTACAGCCACTGCCAGAAGATGCAGATCATGATTGCCTAGCACACTGATCGCCCCACTTTTAAGTCCTTTTACAAATCGCAGGATTTCTAAAGAGTTAGGACCACGGTTAACCAGATCACCCGTAAACCACAATTGATCGACATCGGGATCGAAATCGATCTTGTCCAGCAGTCTCAACAAATCGTCAAAGCAGCCCTGCACATCACCTATGGCATAAGTTGCACCCGGCGCTGGTTGTGTTTCTTCAAGAGGTACAGCTACATCTAGATTAGTGAGTTTCATCTTATTTGACACTGAAGGAATGCTCATCGTACATGTCACTACCTGTTTATAGGTAGGATGACAACGCATACACAAGCATGCTTAGACCGATGACACCACTGATACGATTAACATAAGTGGCCAACCTGTCTGATGAACTCAAAGAAGGGCCGGTAGTATCGCTTTTACAGACGCGCCCAGGAGCACCCTCGCTTCACACAGGGATTTGTATCACAAGCTCTAAAGTATTACTGAAACCACAGCAATCCAATGACGCTAGCCGGGAAGAATCGGCTTTTTATTCTTGTTGATCTAATGTTTTGCTCTAACATTAGATAAGATGACCCATGTACTGGGTAGCAGCCCGGTGCTGGTATAGGCTTCAATTCAAGAGGAGAATATGCGGAAATCGCAAAGCAGCACAAAAGACGGGCCGGATTTAGAATTTATTTCTGAACCATTTCATTAGCCTCTTACCCATCCATTGCCTATCACCCATGAAGGCCAGGTAACATGTCGAATAAAAATCCTCCGCATGCCGGAGACATTTGTAGCGAATGTCCTAATCCGACGATTGCAGCCCTACGCAAGAGGCATTTCGGGAAACCCGCTTGGGAATTTGAATGTCCTCACGCCGATGAGATACACGTCGTAAGCAAGGGGATCGAGGTCCATTGTTCAGCACTCGATGGACTATGCTGTGTAGACAATAATCAGAATTATTTCGTCACCTCGCCAAAGATCAATCCGATGAGGAACTTTCTTGAGGCTACACTGAAGTACCTGGGTATTAAGGGCTAGTGGTCTACCAACAATACTATGTTGGTAGACCACCAGTATCTCGCCTGCGTGGCGAACGCCAGTAGACCTCCCCACTCTCCCGTGCTAACGTCCGACACAGCACGAACAGCAGATCGGACAGCCGGTTCAGGTAAACCAGCACCGGTTTATTAACCTTCTCGCTACGGGCCAGCGCGACTACTGAGCGTTCAGCCCGACGACACACCGTGCGCGCCAAATGACAAGCCACCGCCGCCTGCCCCCCTCCCGGCAGGATAAACTCCTGTAGATCAGGCAGTGATGCGTTGAAACTATCCAAGGCATGCTCCAGCCCGTCGATATTTTTAAGGGAAATCAAGGGTTGGTCGGATCGACTCAGTTCCGCCCCAAGATCGAACAACTCTTGTTGGGTTTCGGTTAAGCAGTGGTGGATAGCTGCCGTGGTTTGATGTGCCAACACCATGGCGATGACGCTGTTCAGCTCATCGATATTTCCAATAGCCTCGATCCTTGCCGAATCCTTGTCTAGGCGAGAACCATCAGCCAATCCAGTACTCCCATCATCCCCTGTCCGAGTATAGATCTTGCTTAGCCGATGCCCCATAGCGCGAATCAGTTTGTTTCACAAAATACGGTTTTAGTAGGATTCAACCCAGTGCCGATCAACGCCTCTTCCATGGAATCATCCCTAGTGTCGATGACAACCATCCCGGGTGCGCTGAAATCACCGTTGCCCACCCAAAGTTTTGCATTCCGATCCACGGCGATGGTGGTGAGATTCTGGTTGAACAATCCGCCGATGGCTATCGCACCGTTCACATTCGATTGAACCGCTCCCGTGGACGGGTCAAACCGGTACAAAGTATTGTCCAGAAATCCCGCTGTGCCTATGAAATAACCTTGATTGGCGGAGACC
>JAAEPA010000269.1 GCA_024222475.1 Gammaproteobacteria bacterium
CGGGACGTTAAACCTGCCTTTTTCCTTACCTGCCAACCTTTGTGACGATATTCCGGATATTCAACACCAAATCGACTGCTTTGAATCTGTGGACGTTGGCAGCGGTCTTCAGGTGAGCAGAGAAACGGCTCGCCAGTTGCTGCTTGATTGCAGGAATGGTGGTGGCGGCAATTCAGATCAAGACGATCTTGTAGGCGCCAGTGGCGAAGTGCGCGTCAATTTAACCTGGAATAACACGGCTGATTTAGATCTGGCTGTACTTGATCCCTGTGGTAATACGATTTCTTTTGGTACTCAATCCGCCACTTGCCAAGGATTTACAGGAACACTGGACGTCGATGCAAATGCAGGTGTCGTAACCACATCCCCAGCGGAAAATATTGTGTGGCCAAATGGTGCAGCCCCCGGAAACTACACCGTGACGGTATCCTATTTTGCAAGCCGGGATGTGGGGACCACAAGCTTTTCAGGACAATCGTTTTTCGCCGGGACTTCCAATTCATTTTCAGGGTCGTTGGCCGTTGGTGAAAGTCAGCAGGTAGATAGCTTTACTCATCAATAGCATACACTGCCTGGGTGATCTTTTGCACCCGCATGGCATGCATGCACGAGGGACATCAGGGTCTGGTCTAGATTCTAGGCCAGATCCTGATGTCCTCTCTTAACTCCTGATATTGTAACATTATTGAGAGGTCACATCCCAAATGGCAGATGGCTGCTTTCGGCCAAAACGGACCTTCGCGACGGAGGAAAAACCTACCGTGGCGGGAACGCTGCTACTCAAGATGGTGGTTACAATCCACCGAATTCCATCCAACCCAAATCAGGCCCAGCACCGTTAAATGTCGTAATATTCAATACATTCTCACTTTGCCATGTATAGCTACTCACTCCCACATCAATGCTGGGACTTCCGTTTTGCAACGATCCATCAGAGTTAAGTCTTGGATCATCAAAAATGATGTTGTTACCTTGAACAAAAGATGGAATACCAGACAAGCTGTTGTTATAGAACATTGTGTAATCAAGCCGTGAGTTTGCGTCAAGATTTGTTACAGCAAGTCTATTGTTAGCAACAATGTTGTTGAGAACTATAAAATTATTTCCACCGGAAATACCGTTGTCGTTGTTGACAATGGTATTGTTGGTGACGAGGACTCGCTCCATGAAGGCAATGTCGGGGTATGTTTCAGCGAGGTTTTCTCGTTGCGACATTTCATCTGGCATTGTGCCGATTCCTGCAAACACTGCGTTCTTAATATAGTTGTGATGAATATTGATTTCCCTGCGATTTTGGCTGTCTGTCGGATAATCGATTAGTTGAATGCCGTCACCAGCAGCACCGTCAATGAGGTTCTCATACACTTCGTATCTGATCAGTCCTGCAACTAAATAGCTGTCAATCATTCGAAATTCCATTCCATCATCAGCGCTCCCTAAGATCATATTCTCTCTTACGGTATAGGGGCCTCGCAAGCCATCGATGTCTATCCCGTCATCTCCACTATTAATGATGGTATTTAGCTCTACTACTCCGCTGGAGTCTCCTTCAAAGCTAATAGAATCTGAATTATTGTTTCTAATTACATTTTGGCGAATGATTCCGTGGCCGATGTCAATCGTGATCGGTCTTCCGGAGTTTTCTATAGTCAATCCTTCAATTCTGACGTTGGCCCCACCGGATACAATAAATAGATCGTTTTTTCCACCTCCTCTGATCACCGTATTGAAAATGTCATTGGAGTTTCCAGTATCGATAAAACTCGAAGCAAGGACTAGGTCCTTGGTAATGCTAATCGTGCCGGTTTCACTGTGTGTTCCAGCACTTACAAGGACTGTATCTCCGGAACCAGCTGCGTTAATGGCTGCGCTAATTGTTGAAAAATCCTCGGGTACGTGAATAATTTTTCCGGTTTGTGGTAGTGCAGGGGCGCTGGCATTTCCGCCGTAGTCGCCGCAGGCGGGCAGCAAAATCGCGATGATTGCGGCGGCCAAGCAACCAATAAATCTCGGATAGTATTTTTTTCTGGATCCTGTCACTGAATCTTTCATTTGCTAATGCGTATAACGTATTGCATAACGAGAGAATGTCATGGTAGAGATCGAGGGTACTCCACAGTCATTAATCCTGGGGCGGGTCAAAGGCATGTATGTCGATGATCTAGTGAGCGAGCGAGATGCCAAGGGGCGGTTGAAGGTTCATGCCGAACGCGTCGATCCCATCGCCCGCCTCGGTGCCGGTGAATACCTCAGTTTTGGTGAAATTCATCGTCGGGTGCGTCCCGCCTAGTACAGAAACCAGTAAGTCACACTGGCTATCTACCGCGGCTGTCATTCTCGTAATCCGGGTTGCGTGGACCAAGCAACAAACCGTGGTTATCGTCGAAGACCATCTGGTGGTTGGCTGCGTGGGCAAGGTCATGGGTTCTGTCCGATACCGTGTCGGCGATTTGGTCTATCGTCGCTGCAATCAACATGCCTACCAGGCTTCCACCGCCATCGCCGGAACTTTCGGCGGCCCGGGCGCTGCCTGTCCATAGGGTATAGCCGGTTGCGGTGTCCACCAATCTCGCTTCGGCCCGCACCACCGTCGTGGAGCTGAGTATCTGATACTGCTGCCCCCACTGCTCAAGGGTGACGTAGAGCACGGCATCAGCCCCCGTGGTCTTGCGAATCTTGTCGAGCGGGATGGTGTGCATCTCGCCGGGGGTAGGCATACCGTTCTCTTTCAGGAAGGCATCAATGACCGCGACTGGAAATACATAGTAACCACATTCCGCAAGCGGCTTGGTCACGGTCGACAGGTAGACGTAGGGCGCCTGGATTTCCAATGAGTTGTTGAGTGGCGGCAGGACCAACACTGACTTGGGAAAATGCTCCCGGTATGCACGGTAGCCCTGGGTATCGGGTGAAGTGGCGCAGCCGCTGCCAAGAACAACCAGAACAGTCACCAAAGGCAGCAAGTACACGTGGTTTTTCCACATGGTCTACTCTTTCCCCTCGAGTCGACCCAAGATTCCATCGATGAACACGCTGGACTCGGGAAACAGGGTACGTTCGGCATCGAATTGCTCCATGGCCAGGCCGGTGTTGCCCAGCGAGTAATAGACGTAGCCCAGATGGGCGTGCACACCAGGCGGTATTCGCTTGCCCTCGGCCTCGGTACGCTGAATATCTTCGGAGAGCTTGGCGGCCTGAGTCGCCGGATCGGCCATCCCCGGCTGCAAGTACTGCTGATAGACCAGATCCTGATAGATCCCCCAGCGGTAGATCTGAGGTTTTTTCTGAGCACAGCCGGCAACGAGTAGCAACAGTGCGGCAAATACGCCGGCAGAGATAGGTGTAGGCACCATCAGGGGACAATACCCCGGGACGGCGACCATTCGCCACGCTCCAGACTGGCAACCAGATTATTGACTGCCTCGGTGATGGCCAGATTCAGCACCTTGCCGTTGAGCGTTGCATCATAACCCGCAGTACCGCCAAAGCCTATAACTTCACGATTACTCAGCGTGTACACGCCGGCACCCTGTATGGAATGAACGATTTCTGAGGTCCGTACATCGACGACGTTGAGGGCAACCTTGGCATAGGCCTCCTGCGCTTTGCCCTTGCCGAGAATGCCGAACAATTGTCTGTCGCCCGTTACCCGACGGCCGAACTCAGTGACATCACCGGTAATGGCGAATTCGGCTCCCAATAGGTCTTGTTTCTCACCCCGAAGCTTCGCCTCGCGGGAAATCTCGGTCATGTTTTGACGGTCCACTACCTTGAAGCGGTTGGTTTGTTGGAGGTGGGTCTTGAGTATGGTCTTCGCCTGATTCCCGAGCTGATCAGGCCCATCGGAGAACAGTCCCTGCATGTAGGTCGAGCGGTTTTGAAACTTACCGACCATCAATACATGCTTGATGCCACTGTAGGCCGTTCCCTGGCTGGCCACAGTCTCGGGAACGACCGTTTTATGAGACTCGGTTGCGCACCCCCCGGCAAATAGGAGGGTAGCCGCCAGCGCGCTGTAGATCCAAAAAATGCCGGCCTTCATTTCTTGTCTTGCCATCACAGAACTCCTGATGCAGAAATTTAAGGGAAATTTCGAATTCAATCTATATCGTAGCTAGCCATTCCGGCTCAAAGATCATCCAACATCAGAGGCTTATGCAATGTCCGTCCGTCCATGATAACTCGATGACCCCGCATGGCGATACGTCCTTCGCAGAACCATCCTATGCTCAATGAGTAAATGATATGCTCCTTTTCCAGCACTCGGTTGGCTAAGGAGTCCGAGCTATCGCCTTCCAATATCGGCACGGTGGCTTGCAGTATCACCGGCCCACCGTCGAGTTCGTTAGTGGCGAAATGGATGCTGCAACCATGCTCTTTGTCACCGGCCTTCAAGGCGCGGCGATGGGTGTGCAGGCCGCGGTATTTTGGCAGCAGCGAGGGGTGAATATTCATTATTCGACCTAAGAAGGGGTCGATAAATTCTTCAGTGAGAATACGCATAAAACCCGCCATAACGATGAGATCCGGCTGGTAGGCGGCAACGCGACGTTTTAACTCCCGGTCGAAAGAGGGTCGGTCTTTAAATAAGGCGTGATCGATGACCTCAGTGGGTATGGAGGCCTTCGCGGCACGCTGCAGACCGTAGGCATCGGCTTGATTGCTGATAACGGCCTTGATTTCGGCGTTGAGTTGGTTGCTCGCGCAGGCATCGATGATGGCCTGAAGATTGGTCCCCCCTCCGGATATCAGGGCCACAATGGACGCGACTTTTGAGCTGTTCATGATTTAGAGTTTTTTCCTTCTAAAAAATTTTCACCGAATTTTTTATTCGTACAGCACCCGGGGGGCACCGCTACCGTCGGTGATTTCACCTATTACCCAGGTCTTGGTCTGTTGTTTGGCGCAGTGCTCACGCACCTCATCCAGTGCCGCAGGAGCCACGATCGCTACCATGCCGATACCGCAATTGAAGGTTCGTAACATCTCCTTTTCTTGCACCTGTCCCTTTTCCTGCAGCCAGCTGAAGATCGGTGCTCGTGGCCAGGCCGTGGTCCGTAGTTGCGCATCGAGACCCTGGGGTATGACTCGGGGTAGGTTATCGCTGAGCCCACCTCCGGTGATGTGGGCCAGGGCCTTTAATACTCCCTTTTGCAACAAGGGCATAATCACGGGAACATAGATATGGGTCGGCCTTAGCAGCACCTCGGCCAAGTTGGAATCCTCAAATATTTGTAGAGGGTCGAGCTTGTGAGTCGCGAGTATTTTTCGTGCCAGGGAAAAACCATTGGAGTGCAAGCCACTGGAGGCCAGTCCCACCAATTTGTCTCCGGGGCAGACCTTGCTACCGTCCAAGAGCTGTTCTTTTTCCACGACGCCGACACAGAATCCGGCGAGGTCGTACTCGCCTGGGTCGTACATACCCGGCATCTCGGCGGTTTCGCCACCAATCAATGCCGCTCCAGCTTGCTCACAACCTTCAGCAATACCTTCGATGACCTGCGTGGCGACATCCACCTGTAGTTTGCCGGTAGCAAAATAGTCCAGGAAAAACAGTGGTTCCGCTCCCTGTACCAAGATATCGTTGACACACATTGCAACCAGGTCGATACCGATGCTGCGGTGAATGCCCAACTGTTGGGCTAATTTGAGTTTGGTACCTACGCCGTCGGTCCCGGATACCAGAACGGGGTTGTGGTAGCGATGCATCGGGAGTTCGAACAGGGCACCAAAACCTCCGAGACCGGATAAGACCTCTGCCCGGCGGGTACGAGATACTGCGGGCTTGATACGTTCAATGAGGCTATTGGCGGCCTCTATATCGACGCCGGCGTCTTGGTAACTAAGGCCCGCTTCCGGGGGGGAGGATGAAGAATTTGTCATGACGTGAAAGATGAATTAGCTAAGCTAAAATGTTAGCGATGCATATGGATTGTTGAAACCTTCGCTGACGAGAGGGTTCAGCTCTGGCACAATTATACACGTCGCTGATGAGTTTTCGGGTATACCAAGGAGGCTGTCCGAGAATGAGTCAAGTTGCTGCGGAAAAATCCGGTTCGGTCAGTCTTGATTTAGATACAGTCACCATTCTTGGGCAGCCTTCTAGTTCGGGGTTGAGTTAGAATGTGGTAGCTATAGTGTAGACTATGACAAATGGTCTGGTAACAGGCCGTTGTCAGGGCGCAAAATCTCCATACCATGGCGTTTTGAAAAACCATCTTCGGGGCGCAGAACTGTGGTATGTTTATGGTATTACGATTCAACAATTCTATATCAACACCAATCCCTTATGTCGCACTTGTATAGATGGATGAGTACGGTAGTGTTAATAGTGCTCTCAGGCGTTCTGGTCCTGATGCCGGTTTCTGTCTTTGCTGTTGAGGTCAAGGGTCTGCATGATATTAAGGTTCCTGTGCA
>JAAEPA010000270.1 GCA_024222475.1 Gammaproteobacteria bacterium
TCTCTGCCGCCCGTTGTACAGGCAGCCGCCGAGCTCGAAGGGACGTGGACCATCACAACATCCGGCTTGCAACGAGAAACGGGCTGGAGCTGTGTGGCCCGGAGCTCCAGCTCCGGGATTCAGTTTCGGGCAAGACATGCAGCCCATTCACAAAGACAAAGAAACCGTTGGTCCAGGTGAAGAAATGTGGCCCGGCCCCAACGGGGCCGCACAAGACAGCCCAGGGCAGCGCCCTGGGTAAACGGCCCCCCAAACCCCAAGCCCTGAAAGGGCGAAACAACATCTTCGAAACCTAAACAAACCGACCTGATCGTATTTTTTACGATAATCAAAATCGTTAAATAACCGATAGGGGAAACATTGATTTAGAAGGAGAATATCACTATGCCTCAATCTCTAACCCGAATTTGGCTGCACATCATCTTCTCAACCAAAAACCGGGAGCCCTTGCTCACGGACAAGGAAGTCAGAAAACAAGTTCACGCCTACCTTGCCGGAATCTGTAAACAAATGTCGTCATCCGCCCTGATCATCGGCGGCATCGCTGACCACGTGCACATTCTGTGCAATCAATCCAAAAATGTTGCCCTGAAAGACCTGATTCAAAAAGTCAAACAAGGTTCATCAAAATGGGTGAAACGGCAATGGCCAAGCCTTAATTATTTTTACTGGCAACAGGGCTATGGTGCATTCAGCGTCTGCCCGCCCCATGTTGACAAGGTTCGGGATTACATCGCTAACCAAGAGGAACATCACCGGAAGGTAGGCTTTCAGGACGAATTTCGTTCCTTTTTGGAACGTTATCAGGTTCCTTATGATGAACGATATGTTTGGGATTAATGGAGGATGATGGAGAAATGTGGTGCCCCTTCAGGGCACAGATGCGCGGGGGTCGGTTACCCAGGGCGTTGCCCTGGGCTGCCTTGTCTGGCCCCGTTGGGGCCGGGAACCGCTGCTCATTGTTGACCTACTGGCCGGGCACCTATGGTTGCCGGGACTTCGACATGGTCTGTTTGCTCGAAGGGGGAGTGGCGAAATAGACAAGGATTCCACGCCCAAGCATACGCACTGGACGGATGGGTTGATCTATTACATTGCCGACCGGTATCCCATCGCCGGTGTACAGAAATCCATACGCGTGGGTGGCTTTTCCTAATACCATTGAAGAGGCAATTTGGCGGTGAGCCAAACAGGTTAATTTGTAGACCAAACCCGGAGATCTCAGCTCAGAAACGGTCCCGGTCTCTGCCGCCCGTTGTACAGGCAGCCGCCGAGCTCGAAGGGACGTGGACCATCACAACATCCGGCTTGCAACGAGAAACGGGCTGGAGCTGTGTGGCCCGGAGCTCCAGCTCCGGGATTCAGTTTCGGGCAAGACATGCA
>JAAEPA010000271.1 GCA_024222475.1 Gammaproteobacteria bacterium
AAGCTGGCGGCTTCAATAGAATATGATTCGTCTGAGGGACATAATGTAACTCATTGTTTTAATACACCTAATGCTGCCATTCTACATAGAGTAGCCAGAGAAGCACTTTCCAGGTTGCCTGTCAAGTCAATTAGTGGCTTCTAACCGCATGAATATAAAGTGCTTTTACATTTAGAATTGCTGCTCTTTTCAAGCCCACCTCGACAACAAACACCCACAGCCTCTATATTATTTTTAATTGCTCATGAACTATTTTTATACTTATCCAGAAAGCGAAGCCATTTTGCCAGAGAAATTTTCAACTTGCAAAAAATTATGTAATCGATTTTATTTTAAAATAGTTGGTCTCTATCAAATGCAGACTTAGATTACATTTTTAGTTTTACTTTTCAGATTGACTCTGACATCATAGGACGCAATACAAAATTAAATTGCCATTACATAAAAACAATAATATTAGATACTAATAATAATATTAGATACTAATAATAATTGCGTTTCACCAGCATTCTTTTAACAACAAAATAAAAACCGCTTTAATTCGATTTTTTCCCAGTCATCTGAACTAGGAACCCTAGCCATGTCACAATCATCCGCAAAACTCCCCGTTACCAAAGGTGACGCTGACGTCACCAAGCGGGATGTGCAAACACAGCAAATCGAAGAACACATCGTAGAGATCGTCAGCGACTCCGGCGAAGGGGCTCAGAAGGCCGGGCAAACCTTCGGTGCCATCAGCGCCAAGATGGGCAATGGCGTGTGGACCGTTGAGATCATCCCCGCCGAAATCAAGCCTCCAGCCCGTTCCCCCGCCGGAGCCAGTGGCATCAGGATACGTTTGGGTTCTACTTATATGACCAACATGGGGGATGATGCCGATCTGGTGGTCGCCTTCAATGAGCAGGTGCTGTACTCACGCATCGTCTCCGGCGCCTATAAAAAAGGGACGGTGCTATTGCTGGAGAACAAATGGCGCACCAGCCCGGTACCCGAAATCGTGGAAAAATACAAGGCGGCAGTCGTCGATTTTCGCGGCCATGGCCTGGACGTCATCGAATTACCTATAGAAGAGGCCTGCCTCAAACTCACACCCAATCCGCGGCTGGGTAAGAACATGTTCGTACTGGGCATGCTCTCCCACATCTACAGTCGAGATATCGAAAAGGCGGCCCAGGAGATCGGAAACACCTTTCGCCGCAAGGGCAATAAGGTAATCGAGCTCAATCAGAAGTTGCTTTACGCGGGCGCCGATTTCGCCAAGGAACAGCTGGACTTCTGTTATGAAATCCCCGCCAAGGCCTACGACCCCGACAAACAATACATCGTCAGCAACGGTAACACCGCAGTAGGTCTCGGCGTCATGGCCTCGGGCATGGACCTGGTGTCCATGTATCCCATTACCCCGGCCACCTCCGCCTCACACTATCTCGGCGACGCATTCCATGAGGTCGGCGGCTTTGTGCACCAGGCCGAGGACGAGATCGCCGCCATCGCCTTTGCCATTGGATCTTCATACGCAGGCAAAACCGCCTGCACCATCACCTCCGGTCCCGGCATGGCCCTGAAGACAGAGAACATCGCCCTAGCGGTCATGGCCGAGGTGCCGTTAGTCATCGTCAACGTGCAGCGTGGGGGGCCCTCGACAGGGCTACCCACCAAGGTTGAGCAAGGCGATCTGCTATCCGCGCTATTCGGTGCCCCCGGAGACGCGCCCAAAGTGGTGATCGCCGCGGCCACCATCTCGGAGTGCTTTCATTTTGTGATCACGGCGCGCAAACTCGCCGAGGCCTTTCGCACCCCGGTCATCTTGCTCACCGACGCCAATCTGGCCACCGGAGTACAGCCTTATACCCGTCCCAAGGCCACTACCGATTGGATGGCCGCCCCCATAGACCAATCCGCATGGGATGAAAACATCGCCCCTTATGAATGGAACCCGGAAACCGGGCTCTCCCCACGACCGATACCGGGAATGTCCGGCGGCGAATATGTCCTGACGGGACTGGCCCATACTCCACAGAGTAAGGTGGCCTATGACCCCGATGCCAACCAGGTCGGCATGGACATGCGCAGCCGCAAACTAGCGGCATTGAGCAGCACCCTCAAGCCCCCCGAGATTTATGGTGAGCCGGAGGGCGATCTGCTGGTGATTGGCTGGGGCTCGACCTTAGGGGCCATAGAAGAGGCCGTAGACCGGTGCCGGAAGGGTGGCCTGGCCGTGTCGTCGGTGCATTTGCGATTTTTATCACCTCTAGAACCCGGGCTCAAAGAGATCTGTTCCCGGTTTAAAAAAGTGATGACCATCGAGATCAACTACAGTGACGCCCCCGATGCACCCATGATCACATCGGAAACCCGACGCTACGCTCAACTCGCCTGGTTACTACGTGCCCACACCCTGATAGACATCGACTGCTGGTCCAATGTCTATGGGCAACCGCTACAACCCGGGGCAATATATGAAGAGCTTGCCCGTCGCCTTAGAGGAGAAGACTGATGTTTGGCCTGAAAGCAGATTGGTCCCTTGATGTTCACGAGCGCTATTTCACTATCGGCGACTATGCCGGCGGCGAGGCCCGCTGGTGTCCCGGGTGCGGCGATCACGGCATCCTTACCGTACTGCAGCGCATTTGCCGCGACGAACAACTCGCCCCCGAGATGTCGGTAATGGTGTCGGGAATCGGCTGTTCCAGTCGCTTCCCACACTATATGGGTACCTATGGATTTCATGGCCTGCATGGTCGAGCGCTGCCTTTGGCCTGCGGGGTAAAGGCCAGACGTCCAGAACTGGATGTCTGGGTAGCCACCGGTGACGGAGACTGTTTCTCCATCGGCACCGCCCACTGGGTCCACGCCATACGTTATAATATGGATATGGTGGTCACGGTGTTCGACAATGGCGTCTACGCCCTGACCAAAAAACAGACCTCCCCTACCAGTCCCCGCGGTTTTAAGTCCAACACCCATCCGCGCGGGGCCCTCCTACCGCCTCTCAACCCACTCACCGTCACCCTCGGCATTACCAATGCCTCCTTCGTGGCGCAGACCATCGACTGGAATCCGGTGCATCTGCATGCCACCTTGAGCGCCGCCCACAAACACAAGGGGCTGAGCTTTGTGCGCATCCTACAGCGCTGTCCCGTATTTTCTCCGGGCTTCGTGAGTGATCCTCAGAACGACCCCTCTCAGATACTATTACTCAACCATGAGAAAGGAATTTCGGTCGATAAGGGTCTCCAGCGCCTATTCACCAATAACCGCGAACACGACCCCGCCGACCTGTCCGCGGCAAGGAATATCGCCGAGGAAACCTCGCCAATACCCATCGGGTTGCTCTATCACAATCCCGACGCCATCTGCTATGACGAGCTTTCCAGCCAGGGCGTGGACATGGCAGTAACGGATAAACTGACGGCTCTCAACAGTGTATTCGACCGCCTTGCAGTGTAAAAAAAACGGCATTTTCTACAAGACCTGGAAAGGTTCTTAGGGTCCTGTATTCGGAAGAGAAATAACGACAATGACAACGACTGAAGATTCCGCCAAACGAGAGATCCAGGCACCACATGGAGATTCAGAGTCCATGCCGACCCTACCCAGCGCGGTCAAGGATGCCGGCGCCTCGCGTGAACTGATGCTCACACTGCGTCATTTCTACCTGGGCCATCCCGGCGCAAAGGAAAAACTAAAATTACCCAGCGAGGATTCTCTACCCACCTTACTCAGCCCGTTTCGCGATAGTTCCAAGCTGCGCTACGCCTACCCGCTGTTTCTGTTACCCCCCGAGGACAGCGACGGTCAGCAACAGGCCGAGGAACTCGCCACACCCATCCCTGATTTTCTGCAACAAAGCGTTGCGGCATTCGCCCCCGATGGCGATTCGGCTAAGATTCTCAAAGACAATCTGCCCTGGATGGAACGCCATATTCGTCAGGTTCTGCGCCAAAACGAGGCCCCGGTGGATAGCCTGCCCATACTCGAACAGGCCGGCCAGGCCTTGCAGAAACACATTGACCTTGCAAAGAACGACCGCGCCCGATTGCAGTCGGATCTGGACAAACTACTGAACTCGGTAGACCAGCGGGTACAAATCCTGGGCTATGGCCGATTCGCCGCGCTGCACCTGCTCAATCATGCCATCCGCAGCCGGGTCATTCCCCGGCTTCAGCAGTTCCAGAAACAGATCGACAATCTCATCCGGGGTCTAAATAACCTAATGGAGGTGGAATGGGCTAAATCGGATGAATCCATCGAGCCCCGGACGGCCCGGGACAGCATAGGCATCGGCGGCAGCCGTTTCGATCCGGCGGCCCTGTCGAGGGTCATGGACCATGCGCGAGGAACCAAGGCGATGCCGGCGGAACAACGTCAACGCATCGAACAAACCCTGAAGATTCTAGAAGGCTACCAAGAGGACCCCATCCTGGTCAGATTCATCCATCTAGGCAAGCTCGATGAACCCTGGCTGCAAGACACTCCTGCCTTCGAAGCCATCAGCGATCCCAATCCCTGCGCCAAGACCACTGAAATCTTCGATAAACAGGCCGCCAAACTCGCCAAGGTCTTCAGTGCGGCGCGGGTCGCTCAACTCGAGATCAAAAGGATCTATGACCCGACCATCCATGACCCCTGGTTCACCGACTTCGATTGGGAGGCCTTCTCGCAGGATGAGTTGTTGCTGGTGCCGGCGGTCATCGCCTTGGAATCCGCCAACCGCGTTGCCGGCGACAATATGCAATCCTTTTCCAGGCTGCTGAATTCAGGGCGCCCGATACATATTTTGGTCCGAGTCCAACCGTATAACAACCCCGGTGCCGGTGCCGATGAGAGTCCCTTTCAGAGCTTCCGTACCGAACTGGGCTATCTCGGAATTGGTCACCGTCAGGCCGTGGTCTCTCAATCCTCGCCAGCCAGGCATGTTCATCTGCTAGAAGGTTACCTGTCCGCCCTAGACGCCACCCGCACCAGTCTGCACATTGTCAGCACCGGATTGAGACACCATTACAAGGGCGCGGCCTTGAACGCCTGGCTGGTAGCGGGTGCCGCCCTTGAAGGTAGGGTCCACCCTTTCTTCCATATCAATCCGGCGGCGGGAGATACCTCAGCGGCCCGCATGGGCTTCAGCGAAAATCCGCAGGATACCAAGGACTGGCCGGTACATCCGTTCGAATACCGCGACGAAAACGGCACGGCCGTCGCCACTGAAATCGCCTTCACTTTCGCCGATTATGCCCTGCTGATAGAACAGCTTCGCGACCATTTCCGTCTCATCCCTGTGGAGGTTGAATCCGATGCCTTTATCCCTGTCGATGAGTATTTGAACCTCGACCCCGAAAAGGCCTATCAGCGCATTCCTTTCATCTGGGCGGTGGATGGCAATGCCATACTGCGCCGTCTGATCGTCTCCAGAGAACTGATCCTCGCCTGCCAAGACCGCCAGAACTACTGGCGCACCCTGCAGGAACAGTCCGGCGTGCGCAATCGTTATGTAGATCTGGCGATCGAAAAGACCCGCGCCGAGGAACAGGCCCAAGCCGCCGAGGAACGCCAACGACTACAGACCGAGCACGAGGGCGAGGTCGAGCGGGTGCGTAACGAGGCCGCCGGTGAGGCCATGCAGCGACTGAGCCAAGTGCTCATGGGTATGGATTTTTCCGCCGCGGCCCCCAGTGTCGGAACCCCGGCTACCGCGACCTCCCCGTCCCCTGCGGCACAATCTGAAACAGCGAGCGATGCCGAGGAAGAACAGACCGCTGAAGAAACTGCGGAAGAAGAAGATGAGCAAATCAGCTTTGACGAAGCTTGGATCGACAGTATGCTATGCACCTCCTGTAACGATTGTATCGACATCAATCAAATGATGTTTGTCTACAATGAAAATAAACAGGCGATAATCAGCGACCCCGCAGCCGGCAGCTTTGCCGAGCTGGTGCGAGCCGCCGAGGTCTGCCCGTCGAATTGCATACATCCCGGCAACCCACTCAATTCCGAGGAAACCGGCTTGGAAGAACTTATCGAGCGTGCTGCGCCTTTTAATTCCTGATCAAAAAAAGTCGTTATTAATATCCAGCGGCACCTAAATAATAGCCGCACACGACATATATCATCTGGAGGAGACCAACAAATGTCAGCTACTTGCAGCACTAGTTTTTTCTCTTCTGTCCTGATTCTCTAGGCCTACAATGAACACTCTCATTATAGCGCCGGGAATCATGGCCGGCCTGGGGCTGTTTTTCGGGGCCATCCTGGCCATTGCGTACCGCTTCCTGCGGGTTGCTTCAGATCCGCGCGTCGAGCAGGTAGACGATTTGTTACCGGGCTCCAACTGCGGGGCCTGCGGTGAACCCGGATGTGCGGGTTTTGCCGAAAAAATAGTCACCGGCGAACTCCAACCGAGTGGTTGCACGGTTGCCAGTAGCGAGGTAGTTGAGGCGATAGCGGATTTTCTTGGCGTAGATGCCGGCCGGCAAGAGAAAAAAGTCGCCCGCCTACACTGCGCCGGTGGCGCGGGCCAGGCCCATCAGGTCGCGGAGTACCAAGGCTTCGATAGCTGCCGAGCAGCCTCGATCATCTCCGGCGGAGGCAAGGGTTGCTCCTTCGGTTGCCTGGGGCTCGCCGATTGCCGACAAGCTTGCACTTTCGATGCCATACACATGAATAACGACCATCTGCCGGTGGTAGACATCGACAAATGCACGGCTTGCGGCGACTGTGTAGGAGCCTGTCCACGCGACCTGTTCGAGATCCTGCCCCTGAGTCACAATCTATTGGTACAGTGTAAATCTATCCTGGCGGGTGAAGACGCCCGGGTACTCTGTGCAGTAGCCTGTGATGCCTGCGGGCGCTGCGCCGCGGATGCCCCAGGAAAACTCATTCGGATGGAAGACAACCTGCCGCAAGTAGATTATTCCGGCGGCGGGCCGGCCACACCCGAAATCACCTTTCGCTGTCCCACCAATGCCATACAATGGCTGGAGGGTCAGCAATTCAGCCAACAACCTCAAGCCCAGAGCGAGGAACGTTATGCCTAGTCTCGCCGACTCAGCGGTAAAATTATTTCACCGTCTAATCAGCAGCTCATCAGAGGGGCAGCCACTCCAGCATGCCGGGATAGAAACGGTGCTCGATGGCAACACCGCGGTGGCAGTGACCGAGGCCTGCATCGCCGAAGCGGCCGGTCTAGGGGCTACCTTCCCCGCCGAATCCGCCACCCTGACCTGGAAGGCGGAGCAACAACGCAAGGGCACGAACTGCGCCGGCATGGTGCTCAGTAGTTGGGAGGCCGAAGGTCCACGCGGCGCCCTAGCCGCAGCGATAGGCCAAACCATGGCCGGAGTACGCGCTACGGTGTTTCTCTCCGCGCCCGATCTAGCTCAGGCCCAGGACCTGTTGGTCATGGCCGCCGGCCGTCATCTGCCGCTGGTCATCCACATGGACAATCGCGCCCTGGCCACTCACAGCACGCCACTGGGCAGTGGTCATGAGGTCTGCCATTTCGTTGCGGATACCGGTTGCATCGTGCTCATCGCCGCGAATGTGCAAGAGGCCGTGGACCTGACCTTGGTGGCGCGTCGAGTCGCCGAATCGATCCTGACACCGGTGCTGGTGGTCATGGACGCGGAACAAACAGCCCTGGCGGCCCAAGAAGTCTATCTTCCTCCGCCCAAAGTGGTGCAGGACTATCTCGGCCAGCCCGATGACGTCATCTCTATAGAAACGACCGCACAGCGTTTACTATTCGGTGATACCCGCCGCAGGATCCCGCGTTGGCACGACCTGGATCGCCCAGTCTTGCACGGCGCATTACAAGGACCGGAGAGTTGGGCCCTGGGCATGGCGGCGAAACAACCCTATTTCGAACAACAGCTGCAAGATGTACTGAGCGATGCCTTCTCTTCACTTGCCCAGCAAGTCGGCACCCGCCTTGGTCCAATAAGCACCCACGCTTTGGAACAAGCCTCCATCGTGCTGGTGGCGCAGGGTGCGGCCGTTGAAACCCTCCAGGCCGTAGCCGATCATGTGCACCAAGCCCATAATCTCAATATCGGGGTACTCGGAATCCGCTGTCTTCGACCCCTGGCGACTTCACAGATCGCCGAACAGCTCAAGGGCAAGGCGGTAGTCGCAGTGCTGGAACGTCTCAACGCCCCATTATCGGGTGATCCACCCCTGCTGCGCGAGTTGCGAGCCGCGCTGGGTTCGAACCAGACCCCGCGATTACGCTCAGTGGCCTATGGCCTGGGCGGATTGGCGCTGCGCGCTGCCGATCTTACCGCCTTGTGTCTGGACCTCGAGAACCAAACCAATCGACAAGGCGCGGCACATACGACCTACCTGGGACTCGAATTCTCACCGGCCTCCAACAGCTATCCGAAGCGCCAAGTCTTACTTGACGCACTGCGCCGCGATTATCCGCAGATCGATGAGCTGGGCATAAAAAGCAATGATCCTTCGCCGGATCTGCGGCCTGGCAATGCAACGACGGTGGCCATCCACCGGATCTCCGGCCAAGGCGGACGTGGCTTGGGTATGGATGCCGCAGCCTTTTTGCACCAGCTCATGGGCGGAAGGGTACGCAGTCATCCCGGATTGTTCTGGTCGCGTTACGAATCCTATTGTGTCGACCGTTTCACCAATGCCCCGGACAATAACGGCGCGCCATTGAGAGACCCGGGCGATGAAACTCCGGTAGACCTGGCAATCCTTACTGCACCCCGTTATCACCGGCTGTTCAAACCGCTCACCGGCCTGCGCAAGGACGGTGCACTGCTTTGCAGCAGCGCTTTAGATGACGAGGCGTTGTGGAAGTCCCTGCCTACCGGCCTGCGTGATGGGCTTCCCCGGCTCAATGTGCGGCTGTATTGCCTGGCCCCTCATGAAACGGTCAAAGATGAACCGGACCTGGCCAAGGAGCAATTGCTCGGCGGCATGGTTGCTGTGCTCATTGACAATAAAACATTAGAACAAACCCCGCGCAAGGTGATCGCGCAGCGCGAAACCACGTTAAAGAATCTGAATGAAACCGCTAGAGATTCTCATCTCTCGGCCTTTAGTGCCGGGATTGGAGAAGTACGCAAGATCGACTATGAGCAGCTAAGCGCGGCGCCAGACCAGGCCGAGCAAACACGCGGGGATGACGTTCCCTTGGCCGTGCGTCGACTTGGACGTGTCGATGACCAGTATGACAGCCTGCCGCGTTTTTGGGATCAGGTCGGGGTGCTGTACCAGCACGGGGAATCCGCGGAATTGACACCCGACCCCTATATGGCTACGGGTACCATTCCGCCTCTATCCTCCAGCTTTCGCGACTTAAGCGACTCTAGAGACATCCTGCCGACCTTCGAGCCCCAAGCCTGCTCCGGATGCGGTCTGTGCTGGACCCATTGCCCGGATACCGCGATCGGGGTCACGGCGCTGCCCGCCGGAGACTTACTCGATACCGGCATCCGCTTGGCCGGTGCGGACGACTTACGCATGGCGGCCGGCAAACTCGCCTCGCGCATGAATACCCTGGCCCGCAAGAAAACCGGGGGCTATAACACCCTGGGCGAATATGCCCAGGAGGCATTTTCCTGGCTCCAGGAAAAAATGCCGATGGATGCTAAGCGCAAGCAGAGCATGGAACAAGCGATGCAAGGCCTGCTGGAGAAAACGGGTTCCTTGGCCGTGGCCCTGACTGAACCCTTTTTTGCTGACCCGGATGGAAACAAAAAGGATTCCGGGGAATGGTTGTCCTTGGCAATCAACCCGGACGCCTGCAAAGGTTGTGGATTGTGCATCCAGTTATGTGAGTCTCAAGGCCTATCAGCCAGCCCTAAGCAATTGGATCATGAATCCCAGTCTCGCGCCCAATGGGGAATGTGGGAGCAACTCCCAGACACCTCCAAAGCTACCATCGACCGGGTAAGCGATCATCCCGAGGTCGGACCCTTACCGGCGCTGCTGCTCTCGCGCTCGGCCCTGCAAAGCGTGGCCGGAGGCGACGGCGCCGAGGCGGGCTCCGGTGAAAGAATCGCGGTGCGCCTAGCGCTGGCGACGGCGGAACATACGCGCCGCCCCCTACTCGAGGGTTTGATCGAAGAGATCGACAAGACCCGCCGGGAATGCGTCGATCTGATTCGCAAGACCCTTACCGAAGCCCTGCCGACCGATGATCTAGACGCCTTGGCTGAGGGCCTGGATGCCGTACAACCGGGTCAGGTACAGCTAACCTCGCTAACCCAACAAGTGGAGGCCGCGGCCAAGAGTGGTGGCGTGGATGCTGCACGGCTACGTAGACTGGTAGCCACTGCAAGACAGCTCGGTGATTTACATCAGCAGCTTTCCACGGGGATTCACGGGCTGGGCCGCGCCCCCCTGGGGTTGGTGATCGCACCCGGTTCACTGTCTAGCTGGGCGGGTGTATTCCCCAACAATCCATTTCAGGTCCCGGTAGCCATGGATATGAGTGGCGATACACCCCAGCTGGCCGCGGGTCTGCTGGAGGGGCAGCTACGTGAATTCACTTCCGGGCTTGCCTTATTGCGCCAGGCTCGACTCGAACTCACTCAGCCACAGGAAGCGGCGCGCAGCTCAGCTGCTGCAGGACCTCTGAGCTGGCACGATCTAACCCCGGAGGAACAGCAATTATGTCCACCTATACTATTACTGGGCAATGACGACAGCTTGGGCGGTAGAGGACTTTCCGCACTGATCTGGCTGCTGGGTTCTGACTGGCCGGTAAAGATCATGGTGCTTTCCGACCTGGACCTGGGACTCGGTGCCGGTGGGATCATAGATACACCCACGACCAGCGCCTGTAACCCCAAGGCCAATCTCGGTCTATTAGGCCTGGCCCAGCGTCAAGCCTATGTGGCCCAAACGAGCATAGCCCAACCCACTCATCTGCTGGAAAGCATCAAAGAGGGATTGCAATTCGCGGGGCCGGCGCTGATTAATGTCTATGCGCCCAGTCCGGAACGCCACGGCTTCGCCCCTTCCCAGGCAGTTGAGCAGGCCGAGCGCGCCACCGCTTCCAGGGCATTTCCGCTTTTTCGCTATGATCCTGAATGCGCCGGCGTATTCGGATCTAGAATCGAGCTGGAGGGGAATCCGGACAGCGATGCCCGATGGCAGGAACACGACTCGCTAACACCAGGGGATTGGGCGCGGGGTCAAAAACGTTTCGCCGGCCATTTCACAGCACTTGACGAAGATGCACCGGCACCGACTCCGCTAGCGGAGTTTCTCGAGCTCGATACCAAAAAACAGCAAGGGAAGACCCCTTACGTCTCGGTGCCGCGCGATGACGGAGACCCGGTAAACTACCGGGTTGAACAGGCCCTGGTAGGGGTCGCCCAAGAACGTCTGCACAGCTGGCGGACCCTGCAGGAATTAGCCGGTATAGTTTCCCCCTTTACCACGCAAATCGAGCAACGGGCGGATGAAAAGATTGCCGCCTCACAGCAGCTTGAACTGCAACAACTCAAACAGGAATATGAGACACGCATTCGAGAGATCGAAGCGGATATCGCGGTACGCCTCCAAGACCGACTGATGACCTTGGCGGGATACCAATCCACCAATAATTAACCGGTCAGCGGCAACATCATGGCCTAAAAAAAACACACTGGTAGCTTGGATTAGTGGAGCGTAACGTAACCCAACGAAAACGCTTCTTGGCGAAATCGTTGGGTTGCGCAGCGCTAACCCTACCGACACTTCTATCAATTTTAGTTATGTTAACTGCAAACTGAGAACGCCTATGAATCTTCACGAATATCAAGCCAAGGCCTTATTTGCGCAATATGGTATCCCGGTCCCCGAAGGGTTGGCGGTGCACAGTCCTCAGGAAGCAGTCTCCGCCGCCAAGAGCATCGGCGGTGAAGGCTGGGTGGTCAAGGCCCAGGTGCATTCGGGCGGCCGCGGCAAGGGCGGAGGGGTAAAACTGGTTTCCAGCAGCGAAGAGGTCGAGCAGGCTGCCAAGTCCATGCTGGGACGCCAGCTAGTCACCAAACAGAACCCTCACGGGTTACCCATCAATTCCCTGCTGGTAGAGGCCAAGAGTCAAATCGACCAAGAGCTTTATCTCGGAGCGCTATTGGATCGAGCACGCTCGCAGATCACCTTTATGGCCTCCAGCGCCGGGGGCATGAACATCGAGCAGGTGGCCCGCGAGACACCGGAAAAGATTCTTACCACCTGCATAGATCCGGCCGCCGGAATTCAAGCCTATCAATGTCGTAAATTGGCCTTTGGACTGGGTTTGCAGGGCAAACAAATCGGTGCCTTCGCCAAGATCATGATGGCCCTTTATCAGCTGTATTTAGACAAAGATGTAAGCCTGATCGAGATCAACCCGTTGATCGTGACCGCCTCGGGTGAGCTCAAAGCCCTGGATGCCAAGATCAACATCGATAGCAGCTCACTGTTCCGTCAGCCACAGATCGTGGAGATGCGCGATCCCAGTCAGGAAGATGAAAAGGAATATGCCGCCCAACAGCATGACCTTAATTACATCACCCTGGACGGCAATATCGGCTGCATGGTCAACGGTGCCGGACTGGCCATGGCCACCATGGATCTGGTCAAACTCCAAGGAGGGGATCCGGCCAATTTTCTGGATGTGGGTGGAAGTACCACTCCGGAATCAGTCGCCGAGGCCTTCAAGTTGATCCTCTCGGATGACAAGGTCAAGGGGATACTGGTCAATATCTTCGGCGGGATCGTACGCTGCGACCTGATCGCCGAGGGCATCATCAATGCCGCCAAACAGGTGGGTATCGACCGGCCGCTGGTAGTACGTCTGGAAGGCACCAATGCCGAGAAAGGCATGCAGATGTTGGCCGACAGCGACCTGTCCCTCATTACGGCTGCCGATTTCACCGAAGCGGCACAGAAAGTGGTCGCCGCGGCAAACGCAACAGGCTGATGGTGTTCATATACCCATGGGTACGAGCACTGCCCTAGCCTTCCAATCCATCACCTGAAAGAAAGAACGATATGAGCATACTGGTAGACAAAGATACCAAGGTCATTTGCCAAGGATTCACCG
Organism: Gammaproteobacteria bacterium; assembly: GCA_024222475.1. GTDB lineage: Bacteria > Pseudomonadota > Gammaproteobacteria > JAAEPA01 > JAAEPA01 > JAAEPA01. Next base: position 13,034 of record JAAEPA010000271.1, read on the forward strand.
GTGCCCAAGGCACCTTTCACTCCCAGCAAGCGATCGAATACGGCACCAAACTGATGGGTGGCGTAACCCCTGGGAAAGGTGGTCAAACCCATCTGGATTTGCCGGTATTCAATACCGTGGATGAAGCCGTAAGGGCCACCGGCGCACAAGCGAGCATGATTTACGTACCCTCAAGATTCGCCGCCGATGCCATCCTGGAGGCGGCGGACGCGGGGGTCGAGGTCATCGTATGCATCTCCGAGGGCATACCTATCCTGGATATGCTGCGGGTCAAGGCCGCATTGAAGAACTCCGATAGCCGCCTGGTCGGTCCGAACTGCCCCGGCGTAATCACCCCTGGGGCCTGCAAGGTAGGTATCATGCCTGGCTCCATTCATAAGAGCGGCAGCATCGGTGTTGTCTCTCGCTCCGGCACCCTCACCTACGAAGCCGTCTACCAAACCACCCGCGCCGGCTTGGGCCAGAGCACCTGCGTCGGCCTCGGCGGCGATCCCATCAACGGCACCAACTTCATCGACTGTCTCGACATGTTCGAGCAGGACGAACAGACCGAAGGCATCATCATGGTAGGCGAGATCGGCGGCACGGCCGAGGAAGAGGCCGCCGATTACATCCACGAACACGTCAGCAAACCGGTAGTAGCCTATATCGCTGGGGTGACCGCCCCCCCCGGTAAGCGCATGGGCCATGCCGGGGCCATCATCAGCGGAGGCAAAGGCACGGCGGACGCTAAATTCGCTGCCTTAGAGGCGGTAGGCGTCTCCGTAGTCCGCTCGCCTTCCGATATGGGCGCCAAAATAGCAGAACTGTTAAAGCGTTAAAGCGCGGGGCAGCAATGAGTCTTAGCAGACACCCAAAGCCCGAATCACTATGGGCTGTTGTTACTGAGCGTTTAGAGGAACCGACGTGCAACTGAGCCAGAAAATCAAGGGCTTAACCCCTACCAGGTTATTTCGTAATTGGATGAATTACGAACCCAGTTTCGGACACGGGGTACACCCTGATGATCATAAAGCGCAGTCTGAAAACCTGGCCATTCAGCGAGTACCTTTCACTGGCCGATATATCATGCCCTTGAGCCAGCACATGGGTGCCCCCTGCAAGGCCGTTGTAGAGTTGGGCCAACGGGTCAATCGCGGGCAATTGATCGCCGAACCCGGCGCCTTTGTTTCCACCGCGCTGCACAGCCCTGTTACCGGATGGGTACGCGCCATCGAGCCACGGCGTTATCCGGGGGGCAAGCTCGCTATAGCCGTCGAGATCGAGGCAGACCCCTACGCCACCCAGCATGTGGAGACTCAGCCATCCATCGACTGGCAGTCCCTGCCCATGGATGCGTTCATCGAACATGTGCAACGCGCCGGAGTGGTGGGACTTGGCGGGGCCGCCTTCCCCACCCATGTAAAATACTCCCTACCCGAAGGCAAACATATCGAACATCTAGTGATCAATGGGGCCGAATGCGAGCCCTATCTGACCTGCGACTACCGCTTGATGGTCGAGCGCCCGGAAGCCCTGTTGCGCGGCGCCGAGATCGTCCGCCAGAAGCTTGGCGCCAAACGCACCACTATCGGCGTAGAGTTGAACAAGCAAAATGCCATCGATATCCTGCGCCGGCATATTAAAACCGATCAGCCCATCGAGATCGCGCCACTGCACGTGAAATATCCCCAAGGTGCGGAAAAGATGCTGATCAAGTCCCTGTTCGGGGTTGAGGTTCCCGCCGGCGGTCTGCCCCGCGATGTCGGGATGAACGTCAATAACGTGGGTACCTTGATAGCTATCGCCGATTATTTCGATTCCGGCATGCCGCTCATCGAACGGGTGGTGACGGTCTCCGGTCCGGGGGTAACCTATCCCGCCAATCTGATGGTGCCGCTAGGCACCCCGGTGCGCGAAGTGCTGCGATTCTGCGGCGGGCTGAAAGAGTCCACCCGTGAGGTCATCATGGGCGGGCCCATGATGGGCACCCCCATCGCCAGCCTCGATGTGCCGGTCATCAAAGGCACCTCGGGACTGCTGGCCTTTACCGAGGAGCAAACCCCGCTGCCCAAGGAGTTCCCTTGTGTGCGCTGCGGTCGCTGCATCGAGGCCTGCCCACATTTTCTCAATCCTTCCCGGTTGGCCCGCCTGGCTAAGATCGGGCAGTACGAAGAAATGAAGGACTTTTACATCGACGACTGCGTTGAATGCGGCTCCTGCACCTTCTCCTGCCCTTCCGGTATTCCCATTATTCAGCTCATCCGGGTGGGTAAGGCCGAGCTTAGAAAGGGCCAGCTCCAATGAAACGAAGAGATCCCAAACTGATCGTCCAGGCAGCGCCATTTATTAATCCGCTGCTGAGCATGCCTCAAGTCATGCGCGATGTGCTGATCGCCGTGGCACCGGTCACCTTAGCCTCGATATGGTTTTTCGGGCTCAGCGCACTGCTGGTATTGCTGGCCACCATCGCCGGTGGTATCGCCACCGAATTGGCCTTTTCACCCACTCAAAACCGCAGCGACTCACTGCGAGACAATACCGGGGTACTCACCTGTCTGCTACTCGGTCTAACCCTGCCGCCCAGCCTGCCACTGTGGATGGCCTTTATCGGTGGGGCCGTAGCCATCGGTCTGGGCAAAATGGTCTGGGGTGGCGTAGGTCAGAATCTATTTAACCCAGCCTTGGTAGGACGAGCCTTTCTGTTGGCGACCTTTCCCACAGCGATGACCACCTGGACCCCGTTGGCTGGCTCCGAGGGATTCTTTAATGTGCATATGAGCAATTTTGCGATCCCCTTGATGCAGTCCGGGATTGATGCCACCACGGCGGCCACCCCACTGGGCTTGATGAAATTCCAGCAGGAGTCTACCGCGCTGACTGATCTCATGATAGGCACCATCCCAGGATCCCTGGGTGAAGCCAGTGGCTTGCTGATCATCCTCGGCGGAATCTATCTCTACCTGCGCCGCTGCCTGGATTGGCGTATCCCCATCGGCATGCTGGCGTCGGTAGTGCTGTTCTCCGGGATCCTATACCTGGTGGACTCATCCTACTATCCCGATCCGCTGTTTACCCTGTTCTCCGGCGGCCTGTTATTCGGCGCGGTGTTCATGGCGACCGATCCGGTAACCTCGCCAGTGGCTCCCAAAGGCGCCTGGGTCTTTGGTATCGGGGTCGGCTTGCTGGTGGTACTGATACGCGTATTCGGTGGCTTTCCAGAGGGGATCATGTACGCCATCCTGCTGATGAATGCCGCCACCCCGTTGATAGAACGTTACACTCAGCCCAGGATCTTTGGGCGCGGAAAATCCAAACAATCATGAGTACCGACACCAAAACTCTGCCGGATACGGGGAGTGAACCGAGCTCCCTGAAATTGGTACTTACCCTCACCATTGCGGGCCTGATCTCGGGTTTGGCTATCGTCTCCATCTTTGAGGTTACCTTGCCCACGATCACCGCCAACAAGGCGCGTGAGCTTCGTGAGGCAGTATTTAAGGTGCTTCCCGGGGTGTCCAACATGCAAAAATTATCCTTTAAGGAGGGTGCCCTCCAACCCTCAACCAATGAAAAAGAAGACGCCCCCTTCGTCTATGGCGGCTACGATGGTGAGGGAAAGTTCATCGGCTATGCCTTACCTGGCCAAGCCCCCGGATTTGCAGATACCATCAAGATTCTTTACGGTTACCGACCGGCACAGGGCATCATCGTGGGGATGGAGGTATTGGAGAGCCGGGAGACCCCTGGTCTGGGTGACAAGATCTACAAGGACGCGGACTTTGTAGCCAACTTCAACGAACTCGCGGTCCAACCTAAGATCACCACGGTCAAAAAAGGGACTAAGTCCGCACCCAATGAGGTGGAAGCCATCACCGGGGCCACGATCTCTTCCAAGGTCATTGTCAAGATCATGAACAACACCCATCAGGAATGGATCTCGCGCCTGCCACTACCGGGCAGCGAACCTTCCATGAAACTGGCGCCGCCGCCCCCAACCGACTCTGCTGATGAACAGTGACAGGCAGGTATAGGTGCGATAAGCGCACAACCATTTACAATCATGTATAAACTCATTAATATTTCTAAAAACAAATACTAGGAGAGGCTCGATGGCGGCTTCCGCGGGCAGAGGTTACGAAGAATTCGCAAAGGGGATCTGGAAGGAAAACCCGGTGTTCGTGCATGTGCTGGGCATGTGTCCTATGCTGGCGGTGACGAACTCGGCGATCAATGCCGTGGCGCTCAGCCTGGCAACCCTGTTCGTGCTGGTAGGCTCCAGCATTCTGGTCTCACTGCTCAAGAACTTAATACCCAAACAGGTGCGCATTTCTTCTTATGTAATCATCATTGCCACCTTTGTCACAGTGGCCGATTTTACCCTGCTGGCGCTGGTGCCCGGGGTCCACAAGGAACTCGGTGCCTTCATTCCCCTGATCGTAGCCAACTGCATGATACTTGGTCGTCAGGAGGCCTTTGCCTCTAAAAATACGGTATCCATGGCTATTGTCGATGCCCTGGGCACCTCCACCGGTTTTGCCATCGCCCTGTTGACCCTGGGTGGGGTACGAGAAATCCTCGGTAACGGCAGCCTGTTCAACTTCTCGCTGTTCGGCCCCAATTTCGAGCCCTGGGTAATCATGATTCTACCCCCCGGCGGTTTTCTCAGCCTGGGTCTAATCTTATTGTTTTTCAACTGGATGAAGGAAAGAAAAGATGCCTCGGCACAAATCTCGGGGCCTGGCGGACAAACCACCGCTGATTCGCCGCTCGCCAGTGGAGGAAGCCGCTAATGGACAACCTGGTCTGGATTTTCGTCAGTGCACTACTGGTCAATAACTTCGTACTGGCCTACTTCTTGGGTCTGTGTCCCTTTTTCGGTGTCTCGGGAAAACTGGAGACCTCCATCCGGCTGGGCCTGGCCAGCACTTTCGTGATGATCATTACCGCCCTTTGTGCATGGTTCCTCAATACATACATACTCGTTCACGCCCCGTACCTGCGTCTGATCAGCTTTATCGTGGTGATCGCCAGCACCGTACAATTCGTAGAGATGATCGTCAAAAAACTATCCCCCACACTGTTCCGAGCCTTGGGAATTTTCTTACCCCTGATCACGACTAATTGCGCCATCCTCGGGTTGGCGATTTTTGCCACCAACCGCGGCTATGGTCTGATCGAGGGCCTGGTGTTCGCCCTGGGCGCCGGTGGTGGCTTCACCTTGGCGATGGTCTTGATGGCCGGGCTACGCGAGGAAACCGAATTGACCGAGGTCCCTTCACTCATGAAAGGGACGGCTATGAGTCTGATCATCGCCGGCATCCTGTCCATGGCGTTCATGGGGTTTGCCGGGCTGTTCAGCTCAAGCTAGAGGAAACTATCGATGCTTGGTTATCTTATGGCGATCTTAGGACTGGCAGTGCTTTGCTCAGGATGGGTCCTATTCCAGCTTTGGATAAAAAAATATGCACCTGAAGTCAGACCAATCAATCTCTGTTGTGGTTCATGCAACAGCTCGGAATGTCATAGAGAGCATACCGAAGCTCATGACTGAACAACCGCAATTTCAAACCAATTAGTTATAAACACCAGGTTACTGTTATGGCGAAGTCGAATGAGTACTTTCCTGCTGCAAGCTCAACCAGACCAGGAAAAAAGAGCAGAATGCCGGCTAAACTGGATTTTCTGCAAAGCTTCTCGGGATTTCTGCTGGCCATTTTCATGTGGGGGCATATGTTTTTTGTCTCGACCATACTGTTGGGCAAGGATGCCATGTACACCGTGACCAAATTCTTCGAGGGTATGTATTTCTTCGATAAACCCTATCCTATCATCGTCACCATTGCGGTCGCCGCGGTGTTTACTCTGTTTATCCTCCATGCCTTTTTGGCGGTACGCAAGCTTCCCATCGACTACCAGCAATACAAGACCTATCGCAGTCATATGTACATGCTCAAACATAGCGATACCAACCTATGGTTTATCCAGGCCTATACCGGTTTTGCCATGTTCTTCCTGGGCTCGGTGCATCTCTACATCATCATGACGAACCCTGAGAAGATCGGGCCCTATGCCTCTTCCGATCGAATGGTCAGTGAATGGATGTGGCCTCTCTATATTCTGTTATTACTCGCCGTAGAGCTGCATGGCTCCATCGGCCTGTACCGCCTGGCCGTCAAATGGGGCTGGTTCGAGGGGCGCGATGCAAAAGCAAGCCGCAAGAATCTAAAACGAGGCAAGGTCTTGGTCACCGTCTTCTTCCTCGCCCTGGGAGTAATGAGCCTGGCGGCCTATATCAAAATCGGCCTGGAGCATCGCTCTCAATACGGTGAGATGTACATCCCTGCTGGCACTCAAAACCAAGAATCTCACTCTCCAGGAGACACCCCATGAATATTATTTACACCGATGTCCTGGTGGTCGGCGGCGGCCTCGCGGGGCTGCGCACCGCGGTCGGCGTCAAGAAACGTGGCAAAGATGTCATCGTCCTAAGCCTGATACCCCCAAAGCGTTCTCATTCCGCAGCGGCCCAAGGCGGCATGCAGGCCAGTCTGGGAAACTCGGCCAAGGGTGAAGGTGACGACGAAGACGTGCACTTTATGGACACGATCAAGGGCAGCGACTGGGGAGCCGATCAGCAGGTAGCCCGGATGTTCGTACATACGGCCCCCAAGGCGGTGAGGGAACTCAGTCACTGGGGTGTACCCTGGGATCGGGTAAAACAGGGTGACCGCGAGGCTATCATCAATGCCGAAAAGGTGACCATCACCGAGAGCGCTGAAGCCCACGGCCTGATCACCGCCAGAGATTTCGGCGGCACCAAGAAGTGGCGTACCGTTTATACTTCAGATGGGACCGGACACGCCATGCTGTTTGCCTTGGGCGATCAGGCGATCGCCAACGAGATCGAGATCCATGAACGCACCGAGGCCATCGCCCTGATCCATGAGGGCAATCGCTGCTATGGAGCGATCGTGCGTAACCTCATTACCGGCGAACTCACCGCCTATGTCGCCAAGGCCACGGTGATCGCCACCGGCGGCTATGGGCGGATCTACAAGATCTCGACGAATGCCGTGATTTGTGACGGCAGCGGGGTAGCCATCGCCCTGGAAACCGGGGTGGCCACCCTGGGCAATATGGAAGCGGTGCAATATCACCCCACGGCAATCGTTCCCGCCGGTATTCTGACTACCGAGGGATGCCGCGGCGACGGAGGTATACTCAAGGATGTGGACGGATATCGTTTCATGCCTGATTACGAGCCGGAGAAAAAAGAATTGGCCTCCCGTGACGTAGTTTCCAGGCGAATGACCGAACACATCAGAAAAGGCAAAGGCGTTCCTTCGAAGTACGGCGACCACATCTGGTTGGACATCACCATCCTGGGACGCAAGCATATCGAGAAAAACCTTCGTGAAGTGAAGGAAATCTGTGAGTATTTCCTAGGCATCGATCCGGCCGTGGACTACATCCCGATACGGCCTACCCAACACTACTCCATGGGTGGGGTCCGCACCGATTACCGGGGCGAGAGTCAGACCCTGCGCGGGCTGTTCTCCTGTGGCGAAGCGGCCTGCTGGGATATGCACGGTTTCAACCGCCTGGGTGGAAACTCGGTCGCCGAAACCGTGGTTGCCGGAATGATCGTCTCTGAATTCATCTCGGATTTTTGTGATTCCCCCGACAGCGACATCAACGTCTCCACTGCGCTGGTCAAAGAGTTTCTGGATCGGGAAGACAGTAAACTGCAAACCATCATCGATTGCGACGGGGGAGAGAACGCCTATGCACTGCGCAGCCGCATGGAAGATATCATGATGGAAAAGGTCAGTATATTTAGGAACGGGGATGATCTACGCGAGGCCGTCGATGAACTGGAAGATCTACTCAAGAGAAGCCGGAACATCGCCATAAAAACCAAGGTCCGGGCGGCCAACCCCGAGCTGGTCACGGCCTACCGGGTGCAAAAAATGCTCAAACTCGCCCTCTGTGTCGCGCTTGGCGCCCTGGAACGCACCGAGAGCCGCGGTGCTCATTATCGCGAAGACCACCCGGAACGCAATGATCGGGGCTGGTTGAAGCGCACGCTAACTACCTGGAAACAAGAAAACGATACCCTACCCACCGTCAGCTACGAGGAAATCGACATCATGACCATGGAGCTACCCCCGGGTTTTAGGGGCTATGGGGCGAAGAATATTATCGATCACCCGAATACCGCGAGGCGATTGGAAGAGACCGAACAAATCAAGGCCTCATTCAAAGGCGCTGACCGATTTGCACTACAAAATGAATTGATGAAATATCTACACCTGCTCCCGGAACGATTTCAAGGCAGAAACGAAAGATTGTGGGAGCCATTGTCATGAGCGCCTCCCCCCAGGATGAAGCAGAGGGCCGCAAGCTGAGGATTCATATCTTCAAACACAATCCTCGAGATCCCGAAAGCACACCTCAATTTAAGACCTTCGAGATCGTAGAGTCCCAGGGAATGACCCTGTTCATCGTGCTGAGTGAGCTTCAACAACATCAAGACGGCTCCCTCCAGTTCGATTTCGTCTGCCGCGCCGGCATCTGTGGCAGCTGTGGCATGATCATCAATGGCCGTCCAGGCTTGGCTTGTCGGACCTTGACCGAGACCTTGGATAGCGATATCACACTCGCCCCCCTGCCCGCCTTTGAGCTCATTGGTGACCTGTCGGTCAATACCGGTAAATGGATGCGGGGAATGAGTGAGCGGCTGGGCACCTGGATCCACGACAAGGAAACTGAGAACGCCAGTCTGGACCAGCTTGAGGACCGGATGGAACCCGAGCTCGCATCTGAGATCTATGAGCTCGACCGCTGCGTGGAGTGCGGCTGCTGTGTAGCGGCTTGCGGGACCCTGAGGATGCGGGAACAATTTGTCGGCGCGGTAGGATTGAATAAAATCGCCCGCTTCAGGCTCGACCCTCGGGACAAGCGTAGTGATGCCGACTACTATGAGCTGATAGGCGACGACGACGGGGTATTCGGCTGCATGTCCCTGCTGGGTTGCGAGGACGTCTGCCCCAAGGATCTGCCATTACAATCCAAGATCGCCTACGTACGCAGAAAAATGGTTTCTATGGCAACAAAATAGGGCCGATTGGAATACAGAATTTTTTCATAAACAATAACTCTTAACAACCACATTTCAACAAACTAAGGGAGCCAAAACCATGCAAATTACAGGCATGCGATGGGGAGCCAAGCTTCTCGAATACGCAGGTTTTCCAACCTCGGAGATCCTCGGCCCACAAGCCACTAGCGGTGAGATACAGGACCTCATCGATCGCTGGGGAACCATCCTGATCAAACCGATATTCAGCGGCGGAATAGGAAAAAAAGGCAAGGCCGGTCTGATCGGTCGGGCCAGCGACCTGAAATCTGCCCTTAGAGAGCGCGAAAGGCTCTATTTCGCGGAACATCAGCACGGGGATGTCCATGCCAAGTCCGAGGGTGTCACCTTTGAGAGTGCGATCCCGGCAGAGCATGAAATCTACGTCTCGATCACTGACGTCACTAAATACCGTGCTCCGACGCTGACCCTTACTCACCATGGCGGCGTTGACATCGAGGAACTACCCAAGGACAAGATAGCCCGCGTCCCCTTCGATCCGTTCACCGGTCTCAAGGGCTTTATCGTCTCCAATGTATTGAATCAGCTCAATGCCCCCAATGAGATCATCAGCCCGCTGGTGCAAAACCTGCCTAAACTCTGGACCCTTTTCCACAACTACGGCATGACCACCCTGGAGCTGAACCCGATCCGGATGATGCCCACCAAGGGTGGTCGACTGAAGGCGGTGGCTTGTGACTTCAAATGCGCCTTCGACACCGATGACCCGAACTGGAAACGCCTCGACCTTCCACACGACGAGGGAGGTGAAGATAGCTCTAAGTTCGAGAAGGAGGTCAATCAACTTCGCACCTACCAGGGTCAGTCGGATGTATTTGTCACCAATGAGCTAGGTACGGTTACCTCCATGACCTTTGGTGGTGGCGCCGCCTCCTTTGTCACCGAGTTACTGGGCGATGTGGGAACCATCTCTTCGGATTTCGGCGGCAACCCGCCCTATCAGAAGATGCTGGAGATCAGCAATATCGTCTACAAATACTGGCTACCCCAGTCCAATGTGCTGTTCATCATCGGCGGCAAGGCCAACAATACCGATATCTACGAGACCTTCCGGGCAATGGCCGATGGGCTGCGCGATTATTTCAACACCAACGGCCCCAAACCACTCTATGTGGTCATCGGGCGCGGCGGTCCCAACCTGGTGCGCGGTCTGGCCTATATGAAAGACACTCTGGATGGGCTTGGCCTGCCCTATCGAATATTTGGCTATGACTCGTCCATGAGCGGTGTTATCAATTACACCAAGGCCATCGATCAATGGATGCAAGAGGGTGGCAAAAAAGCCATCGCCCAAAGTATGGGTATAAAGTAAACCACATCCGTTTGATCAAGATAAATAATGTAACCGTTCAGTCCCTTACCTCAATTCCCCTCGCCCTCTGGGAGAGGGCTGGGGTTTAGGGTTCAAATAAACTAGGGGACTGAACGGTTACTAAAGAATCCATGCACCGAGGTATGCCATGACAACCTTCAACAAAGAATACAATATACATCACCAAGGGGTCGATGCCTTCCCTAACTACTATGTGGGCATCAACTCCTTAGCAGAACTCGCCACCAAGGAAGATAGGGTGTGCGTACTCAACATCCTGGGCGGTGAAAGCCGCACCGTAACGCCCACCAGCCATGTCTATTCCGGCGGCAATATCGTCTGCGGCACCATGCCGGGGCGTTCCGGGTCGGTGCTGAAAACCGAGATCGGCGACATCCCTGTCTATAACAATGTCGTCGAGGCCATGGAAATCGGTAAGCACCGATTTAATGTCGCGGTGGTCTATGTACCGCCGGCCGGGGTAAGAGACTCGGTGATCGAGGCCGTGAGGGTCAATCCCGAGATCAACAAGATCGTCATCCTCACCGAAAAGGTCCCCGTATCCGATGCCCGAACCATCCGCCAGTACTGTCAGCAACAGGGCGTAGACGTGTTCGGCGCCAATTGTCTAGGCATAGGTGACGCCCACAATCATGTGCGCATCGGTGGCGCCCTGGGGGGTAACGCACCGGA
>JAAEPA010000272.1 GCA_024222475.1 Gammaproteobacteria bacterium
CTTGCGCAACTACCTTAAAATCCTCTTTGGCAAGTTCTGGCTTGCTTGCTAATGTTGTTTGAAACCATTTCATCCAGTAGTGAATTTGTGGGTCTTTTTCATAATAAAGCCCGAAAGATGCTTTTACCATAGGTGCTATATAAGCATAGGCTCTATCTAGGCTGTCGAAATCCGGGTCTATACCAGGATTTACGCATTCCCGGCTTTAGGTCCGTTAGAAATTCCTCGTAATTTTTGCGTTTATCGGTGAAAATGCGGGGAATTCAATTGACTCCCGGTTGAACATCCCATGAACAAGCTATCTCGCATGCGCCGTAGCCGCGATAGCTGGAAAGGGAAGGCCACTACTCGCGCCGAGCAGCTCAGAGAGTTCAGAAAAACCAAAGTGAGGCATCAGGGGAGGATTGAGTACCTTAAAGAACGTATCGCCACCCTTGAGCACACGCTTTTAGTGAAAAAAAAAACCAAGTTCCCAGCAGAGTGAAATCGTCAGTATTGAGGAGGCCATGCAAACTCGCCTGGTTTGTATTTTGTTGGTTGTACAGGCGGTAGTCTCATTTCGGGCGGTGCCGCGCATCCTGGACTTGCTGCACGAGCTGGAGCACCTATCGCTACGGTGGGTGCCGCACTTTACTTCGGTGATCAACTGGACGTTGCGTTTCGGATTGGCGGTGCTCAGCCAAGTGAAGCGGATAAGTACGCCGTGGCTGGCGATCATTGATCTATCGATTGATATCGGCGTGAAGAAGGCCCTGGTGGTATTAAGGGTCCCTATTGATGCCTTGGCCCGACGGGGAAGTGCCATTCGACTCGAAGACTGTGAGTGCATTGGACTGCGTATCATCGAACGCACCGATGGAGAGACCGTGGCGAAGACGCTGGCGCCAATCTTCGCCCTGGCCGGTGACCCGGTGGCCGTCATCAAGGACGGCGGCACGGATCTGGGCAAGGGTGTGGCGCTGTGGAAGGAACGTGAGGGCAAGAAAGCGGTCTGGAACATCGAAGATATCGGCCATGTCATGGCCAATGCGCTGAAGGCCCAGTTTGAGAAGACCCAGGCCTTTGAGCGCTTCGTGGACCTCGTTCATAAGGCAGGCGCGCGACTGCGACAGACCAAACTCGCCTTTCTCATTCCCCCGAAGTTGCGTACCAAGGGGCGCTTTCAGGGCATCAGCAAATTGGGCAAGTGGGCTGAGAGAATGCTCGATACACTGGCCGGCAGAGGGCGCGCTGAACAACACAGCGCCTTGGCCAAACTGCGCACCGCGATGGCCGGATTTTCTGCCTTGCGAGCTTTCATCAAGCGATTCGCCTTAACCGTGCAAGGGGTTGCCCAGGTGATGGGGATTCTCAAGAACAAAGGCCTCAATCAAGACACCTACCGACAGTGCAGTCAATTAGCCGAGCAACTGCCCCCGCGTTCCAAGGTGAAGAAGCGACTGCTGGCCTGGCTGCAACGCCATCTTCACATCCAATGTCGTTTAGGGGTTAGCCAGATGCCGTTGCTGGTCAGCAGTGACATCATCGAATCTTTGTTCGGGAAGTTCAAACATATCATCGAGCGCAGCCCAAA
>JAAEPA010000273.1 GCA_024222475.1 Gammaproteobacteria bacterium
AGTCAGATAGAGCAACCGGGCACCTACCAAGACCTGCCCTTCGAACAGCGACTGCAGTTACTCGCAGACTGTGAACAACAGGACAGAGATCAGCGTAGACAACAACGCTTGCTCAAAGCGGCCAAGTTGAAAATAGCCGCCAACCCGAAAGATATTGATTACCAGCATCCCAGGGGACTGAAACAATCTCTGGTCGCTCACCTATTGCAATGCGACTGGATCAATAAGTACCAGAATCTGCTCCTGACCGGCCCCTGTGGCAGTGGAAAAACCTATATCGCCTGTGCTCTGGGCCATGCCGCCTGCAGGAAAGGATACCGGGTTAAATACTACCGGTTATCCCGACTCTTACTGGAGCTGACTCAGACCAAGGCAGATGGCAGTTATAGCAAGGCATTGCAAACCCTGGCGAGGCTGGACTTGCTGATTCTCGATGACTGGGGGCTGGAGCCCCTGAAGGGCGCACAGCGCAATGATCTGATGGAAATTATGGATGATCGCAATGCCAGTTCATCGACCCTGGTCATCAGCCAACTGCCTACCGATCAATGGTACCAATCCATTGGTGATAACACCCTCGCAGACGCCATTTTAGATCGGTTGATGCACAATGCTCACCGGATCAAACTTAAGGGAGAATCGATGCGCAAATTACACTCTACAATTGACTGATCGTGAACACTTGAGTTAATAATACAACTCGCCCAATGCGTGGTCAGAAAGAGTGTTCACGATCAACAGAATCGGCGTTCATGATCGGCAGAATACGCAGTCGAGCTCCGCCTGGGCGAAAAAAGCTGACGCCGTACGAAGAATCTCATTGGCTCGCTTCAGTTCTCGATTCTCGCGTTCCAGTTCTTTGAGACGCTCACGTTCACTGGTCGAAGTACCAC
>JAAEPA010000274.1 GCA_024222475.1 Gammaproteobacteria bacterium
GCGGAAAATGCCGGGCAGATCGAGGGTCAGTCCGATAAAAAAATAGTACATCCCAGTTTCCTGAAAAATTTCCGTGCAGCCTTGAAACCCTGTAACCAGGGTGGTAGGGCGGAACGTTTCGAAACCAAATTCAAAAACATCGACGGAAAACCTTTTGACGTAGATGTCAAGGCGGCTGGTATCGAATACGACGGGCGGAAAGCGATTCAAATGGTGGCCCGCGATATTTCCTCCCGGAAAAAGGCCGAGCTCGAGATTTTCCATATGAACGATGAACTGGAGCAGGTCATCGAGGACCAGACCGGCCAATTGAAGAGCCTGCACCGGGAAATGATGTCCGCCACTCAGAAGCTCAACGTGGCACAAATGGCCACGGGCGCGCTCCACAACGTCAAAAACGTCCTGAACAGCCTGATTGTCGGTACCAGCATGATGAGTCGAATCCTAGCCAAATCGAAGGTGAACAAGGTCGGCAAGGTCGCCCAGCTTTTGCTGGACAACCAGTCGGAGTTGGGGAGCTTCCTCTCCGAGGGGGAACGGGGCCGTTTCCTGCCCAATTTCCTCTCTTCCCTCGCCCATAACCTGGAAAAAGAACACGAAATGGTGCTCCAGGAGTTGCAAGGTTTGACCAAGAACCTGGAGCACATCAAATTCTCCATTCAGCTCCAACTCTCCAGTACCCGCCTGAGCGAAGGGGCCGAGTTCATCAATCTCGGCGAGATCGTGGACGACGCCCTGAAGGTGAACATTACCGCTATTCAGCGGAACCGGGTCCGGATCTACAAAGAGCAGATCTTGATGCCGCCTATTCCGGGGAACAAACACAAGGCGCTCCAGGTCCTGGTGAACCTGATCGGCAACGCGGTCCACGCTCTGGAGGAAACGAAAGTAGCGGATCCGGAGCTGCGAATCGGCATGGAAAAACCCAAGGAGAGCCAGGTCGCCATCAGCATTTCTGACAACGGAGTGGGCATCACCCAGAGGAACCTGGATGAAATCTTCACCTACGGGTTCACCACCCGCAAGACGGGGCACGGATTCGGACTTCACAGTTGCTTGCAACTGGCCTCCGAGATGGGGGGCACCCTCACAGCCCACAGTGACGGGCTGGGCAAGGGCGCCACCTTCAAGCTCATTCTGCCCGTACCGGTCTCCTGAGGTCGACCTGGAGCAGAGACTCTTTGCTTCCGATGAATGACGTTCACTCATTCCTCTGTCATGGCGCCCGGTAACTTCCCCGGACCGAAAAAAGGCTGTCGTGCCGCAGCACGAAATGTGAAGGCGGGTTCCCCTGCCTAGCCGCCTAGCCCTGCCTATTACCCATAAATTCCTACTTGACGGGAACTATCGTGCCGTGTATCCTTGAGGAATGCACAGGCAGAACCAAATCAAACAAACCCTATCCCAGCCAGGCTGCATTGCGCATATTCGCGGACTGGTCGCGGATCCTGAAATCGGAAGCCGGTCCCAACTCGTTGCCCGTGTATGCCAACGATATGAATTATACGACCCCCGAGGTCGGAAGCAAGAGTCTGGATGCCTGAAAGTGCTATGCGAGCTGGAAAAGGCAGGCCATTTGATATTGCCGAAGCCTCGCCGCCGCTCTGCAGGCAGCCATGCATGCCAGCAATTACCAAAGCCTGTTCCCACGCCGGAGGGGGTGCCGTCTTGTGCAGGGAAAGTCCGTGGGCTTAAGTTGCATAAAGTAAGTGAAGTGGAGCAGATGCGGATATGGAATGATTTAATGAGCAGGGAGCATCCTCAAGGCACAGGTCCCCTGGTGGGCCGACAGTTACGCTACCTTATCGGTTCGGAGTACGGCTGGCTGGGAGGGTTGGGATTTGCTGCCGCGGCCCTCACACTGGCAGACCGGGATGCATGGATCGGTTGGAACAGGGGCCAGCGAGAAGACTATTTGCACTATGTGGTGGGGATGAATCGTTTTTTGATTCGCCCGGATGTGAAATGCAAAAACCTGGCCTCCAAGGTGCTGAGCATGAGCATGGCCACCTTGGCCGAGGATTTCGAACAGGCATATGGCTACAAGCCGTTGTTGTTGGAGAGCTTTGTAGACAGCAGCTTCCAGGGAAGCTGCTATCGAGCAGCCAATTGGATAAAGGTAGGGGAAACCAAAGGCCGCGGTAGACAGAATCCCAGCAATGAGTGTAATCTGAGTAGGAAAGCCATCTATGTGCACCCACTGGAGAAGGACTTTCGAAGACAAATGGGTTTGTGCCCGAATGCGGGAAAGGGCCCGTTGGATGTGACGGATGGTTTGGAATCGGATCACTGGGCAGAACACGAATTTGGCGGCGCACCTCTTGGTGATGCGCGGACCAGTAAAAGGCTTGTAGCAGTGGCAGCAGCAAAAGCAGAAGCACCGGATCTCGCCTTCACAGGCGCTGCGAAAGGAGATTGGCCGGCGATCAAAGGCTATTACCGCATGATCGACAAGCCGGAGGAATCCGAGATCAACATGGCCAACATCCTCGCGCCCCACCAAGAGCGCACAGCGCGGCGGATGATGGGGCAGAAAACCGTTCTGTGCATTCAGGACGGCTCCGATTTGGACTATACAAACCTGGCCAAGTGCAAGGGTTTGGGAAAGATGGGCTCCAATCAGACCAAGGCCAGGAGCCAGGGCTTGCATTTACACTCTACATTGGCAGTCGCTGCAAACGGGTTGCCCTTGGGGGTTGTGGCAACGGATTGTACCGCTCCGGAAGCCAAGCCTACTGCGGAGAACCGGTCCCCTCGTGACATTCCCATTGAGGAGAAGAAGACATTTGTGTGGATCCAACATTATCGCAAGCTCGTGGAAATGGGGTCCCGAATGCCACAAACGCGACTGATCAGTGTATGCGACCGGGAAGCCGACTTTTTCGAACTCTTTGATGAGCAGCGCCAACGGCCGCGCGCCGATCTTCTGGTGCGTGCCAGCCACAACCGTAAGATCCCCGAGGAGCCCTTCAAAATGTTTGACGCGGTCCGGAAAGCTCCTGTTTGCAGCCGGGTCCAACTCAATATCACTCGGGAAAGTGCCCGGCCCAAGAGGAGCAAGCAAAAGGCCCGGCCCATGAGAACCAAGCGTTGCGCGGAGATGGCAGTTCGCTACGTGCAGATCAAGCTCCAACCAGGTCACCGCAAAGACAAGGAGCCCATTGATGTTTGGCTGGTTCACGCCAGGGAAGAAGATCCGCCTGAGGGCAACGAACCGGTGGAGTGGTTCCTGTTGACGACGATCAAGATAACCTCCGCTGAGGATGCCGAACAATGCCTGCGTTGGTACACATTGCGTTGGCGCATCGAGGATTGGCACCGAGTCTTGAAATGCGGCTGCCGCATTGAGGATCTTGCTCACGAAACCGCGGAACGTTTGCGCCGGGCAATCGCCATCAACATGGTTATTGCATGGCGCATCATGCTGATGACCCTGCTGAGCAGAGAAGTTCCGGACCTTCCTGCCGAGGTCATGTTTTCAGACCTTGAGATACGAACCTTGAAGGCCTATGCAAAAAATGCGCGCTTGAAACCACCGACGACTTTGAATGAAGCCGTTGTGTTGATCGCGAAGATCGGGGGTTATATCGGCCGCAAAAGGGACCCGCCCCCAGGCCACCAAATCCTCTGGCAGGGCTTCAGGGAGTTCGAGTTTATATGCCTGGGGTTCGGTCTGTTCGACAGCGGATAAATTTCCTGTACACAGACTTATGGGTAATAGGCAGGGCTAGGCCACTAGCAGCCCGGCCATCACAAAACGGCGACGGGCGGACAGCCGACGGCCACCGGGCCGGAGCCGGTCAACACCGGCAGGAATCACGAGGAGCCCGGTCATGACCGGAAGCCGACGGCCTACCGGGCCGGAGCCGAGGAGCCCGGCCATACCGGAAGCCGACGTCCACCGGGCCAAACCCCACGAGTGTCCGGCCACGACGGGAGCCGACCGGGCCGGAGCCGGTGTCAACTGGAACCACGAGCCGACAGCCACCGGGCCGGAGCCGGTCAACACCCAGCAGAATCACGAGCCGACGGCCACCGGACCGGAGGAACGTCACACCTGTGCCTGGACGGCGGTTTTTGCTCTGTATGCATATTCCCTTTTCGCTTTTATTAAGGCGGCTTTGGTTTCCTTTAGTTCTCTTCTCAGTGCGTTTAATTGGTTTTGCTCTGCCTCCATCTGCGCTAACTTTTTGCGCAAGGTCGTGAGTTCGGCGGATTCTTCCTTGGGAAAAATATCCTCAACCAAATCCGGCAGGTCTTCACCATTCCGGTATTTATCTCGAAGGATTAGAAAGGCTTGTTCGATACGGTTCAAATGAGGGGCCTCTTGCTTGGGATTGAATCCCTTCACACAATATCCGTCCGTCACATCACCGCTTATGTGGTTTACCAGGTTCTTGAGTACCTTTCTCGGGATGTTGATCGCATCGGCCAACGATATGAAGGTTCTCCTTAATGCATGCGGCTCATACTCAAAACCGCCCCCCATCCCTTCGATCACCATTTTTTGGACCAGCCGCATGGGGCTTATGAATTTGCCCTTGTGGCGACGCTTTCGAGATGGTGTTTGAAACACATAAGGATTGTTTGAGTCATTTCTTTCCTCGTGCATTTCTTTTAAAATGCTCAAGGCATAGCCACTTATGGCCTTGTGGTGATCTTTATTGTTCTTCACGATTTTACCTGGCAGCTTGAAATAGCCGGTATCGAGATCTATGTATTCCCATTTCATCATTCTCGCCTCTTCGTTGCGCATGCCAAGGAACAGCGATACCAAATATACCCTTATGGTCCAACGCTCGCCACGGGTCAGTTTCGGATCATTTTTCAATCGTTCCAGCAGATCGATAAACCGGCCGACCTGGTTAAAGGGGATCACGATTTTCCGTTCATCATATTCGAACATCCTGTCTAAGTGGATCAAC
>JAAEPA010000275.1 GCA_024222475.1 Gammaproteobacteria bacterium
GGCTGATCGCGCCCAATGGATTTTGGAAGGAGATATCCGAGCCTGTTTTGATCAAATCGACCACCAATGGATGCTTGACCATATCCCTATGGATAAGGCCATCCTCCGTCAGTGGCTCGAAGCCGGCTTTATTGAGAAAAATGTCCTTCGTCGCACCAGGGAAGGCACCCCCCAAGGCGGCATTGCGACACCACCAACGCAAAAGGTAACTTTGAGTTCGTGAGGCAGGTTTCTTATCAAAGGAGGTCAAAATGTTCTTGACTTATGTCATATATTGGCTTATTCTTATGTCTCATGAGCAAAGCTTCTCAACACCAAAAAACCCAACACCTCAATGCTGCCGTTCAAATTCGGGGAAAATACCCAACTCTCTCCCAAGCAGCTTCCGCCTTGGCCGAGCAAGAGGGCATTTCCCGCCGACAGGCATACCGTTACCTCCGAGAAGCGGGTTCTTTAGCCGGGCCTCTCCCCCTACCCGCTCCCAAAATAACATTTACCGTCAAATTGCCCACCGATTTAATCAGCATCCTGCGCCAATACGCCAAAACCTCGGGGCGATCTCTCAGCGAGTTGGTAACCCAAGCAATCCGAGCCTTTCTCGAAAGGAGGCCGCATGGCTGAAGCGAGCAGTCGGGTGCGAGAGATTCACTTGGAATTTCTCAATGACCGCCTCGCTCAGGCCAAGCTCATTCAAGCTTTTGAGTTTTTATGCCCGGATACTAAGCGGGTTGTTGGATCGGCCAAAACCCCCTGGCCAAGCTTAAAGGAGGAGGACAGTGATGAGAACCGCAGCAATTTACGCCAGAGTATCCTCTGAAAAACAAAAAGAGGAAGGAACGATCGGCAGTCAACTCGCTGAACTGGGGGAATTTGCCTCTGAGAAAGGATGGCTCGTACCCCAGGAATGGATATTTGCCGATGAAGGTTATAGTGGAAAAACCCTGGTCCGTCCAGGGCTGGAAAAGCTCAGGGACCTTGCCAGTGAAGGTCAATTGGAGTGTCTGCTGATTCATGCACCGGATCGTTTGAGTCGGAAATATGCTTATCAAGTGCTCCTAAGCGAAGAGTTTTCCCGCCACGGAGTCGAAGTCGTTTTCCTCAGGGCCCCGCAGGCCACGACTCCCGAGGAACACCTGTTGGTCCAATTTCAGGGAATGATTGCCGAGTACGAACGAGCTCAAATAGCAGAACGTTCCCGGCGAGGAAAACGCTACCGAGCCAAGTCAGGGACGGTCAACGTCCTTTCCGGAGCGCCTTACGGCTATCGCTATGTGAAAAAAACGGTAACGGCCAATGCTTCTTATGAGGTAATCCCCAGTGAAGCCGCGGTAGTCGGCAAGGTCTTTAGCCTCTACACCCAAAGTTATCTAAGCATTAACGCAATTGCCCGCTGGCTAACCGAGCAAGGAGTTCCGACGCGAACCGGAAAATCAAGGTGGGATCGGTCGGTTATCTGGGCGATGCTGCGCAACCCCGCCTATAAAGGCACGGCTTGCTTTGGTAAGACCGAACAGGTGGAACGGCAAAAAATCACACGTCCTCTGCGTCTACGGGGAGGTTTTTCGCCTCGCTGTAGCGCCAATCGGGAACGACCAAGAGAGCAATGGATCGAGATCCCGGTTCCGGCGTTGATTCCCGAAGAAACCTACCTTCTTGCCCAAGAATTGTTGGAAAAAAATCAAAAATTCTCACCCCGCCGGACAATGGAACCGAGCTTGCTTCAGGGACTGTTGGTCTGTGGCGAATGTGGCTACGCCTTTTATCGAACCAGCACTCGAACCAGCAAAAGGAAGATTTATTATTACCGGTGCTTGGGATCGGATGCTTATCGACATGCCAACGGGGCGGTCTGTCACAATCGCCCCATCCGACAGGATTACCTGGATGCCTTGATTTGGGAACAAATCGTGGCTTTAATGGAAAATCCCGAATTGATCGAGGGAGAAATTCAACGTAGAATGAAAAAGGCCCGAGACTCAAATCCGAGCAAACGCCGAAAAGAAAATTTAGCAAATGAGCTTCGGCGAGCTCGCAAAGGACTCGCCAATCTGTTGAATGGCTACCAAGAGGATCTGATGAAGCTGGAAGAATTGCGTGAGAGGATTACCCCGTTAAGAAAACGGGAAACCCTCCTCCAAGCTGAATTGAGCAGCGTGGAGGCCGCGGCCGCCAACCAACAAACATTCTTGCAACTAGTGTCCTGTCTCAAAAGTAAACCGGTCTCCTGACGCAATATAAAACGACGTCATTTCAAGTCATATTAAATCCGATTCATCCTGTCCCATCATCATTTCCAATTTTCCCCTAGAACTGCTTTGGACTCTTTCCCCATCGCCTCATAGGTCTGGGCCTTTCTATCGCAACCAGCAAGCACATACGTGGTAATATATTTATTCCATTATAGTTATGTTATTTTTTCGCAAAAATTCACCCATGCTCTTTTCCTTATGGGACAGCTCCTCCTTGGAAGTTGGACCTTGTGTGACTAAGGAGTTTCTCTTTTCCCTTATTCGCATTTAGTTGTTGCCTAGTAATGATTTCCATGATATAGTGGATTTAATATGTGCCTTGCTGGAGTTGTCATGGATTGCCGACCTCTTTCTTTTTCTCCCAAGCTCTCCGAATCACGGCTCGCCCAAGCCCGATCTCTTTTGGGTTGGAAAATCGTCCAAAAGCTCCTCTGCTATGCTCTTTACCTCCTTGGGGTCGACCGTTCTACTATCTCTTCCCAACTTGAGATGCCGGCTGGATCCATTCGTACCTTTATTCGAAGCATGCACGATCGAGGGCTCATCTCTCTGCATGACCGTCGCTGTAAAAATTCCCCCTTTGAACGCGATGTCTCTCCTTCACCGCCTTCCTCACCCACGATTTCCACCGAGGACGATCGCCTTTTGGTCCGGGTCGGAGAGGGCCCGCCGCTTCTTTCTGTTTCCCTTGCCAACACCGCTCAGGTCCGGGTCTTGCTTCTCACCCTTCTCCATAGCGGCTCGTTTTCTGCTGGCCAACTGGCTCCATTTCTTACGCTTTCCCTGGACCGCACGCGGCGCCTGGCCCGCAAGCTCAACACTGAAGATGTCCCAGCCATCCTGGACCAAAGGAAAGGCCAACAACAAGATTTTCGCTTTCCCATCGAGGTTAAAGCTGATCTGGCCCAACAATTCGTCTTCGATCTTCTCACTGAAGGAGAAGTCACTGGCCATAACTTGGCTGTGCACCTCCAGCAGCGGTGTGGGCTCACACTTTCGCCACGCAGCATCCTTCACCACCTCAATAAAATGGGACTCAACCGCATTAAGAAATCTCTGCCCAAACTATTGGATGAGACAAAAAAAAACTTCTCCAACTCCTGAAAGGTCAAAAGCCCCTTCACTGGTTGGGCAAGAGCCTTAAAGTCACGCCCACTACGCTACGTTCACGGCTTCTCCTGCGCCTTCAAATCCCCGTTCTGCTCCACAGCGGGATCGGAAAAGCGACTGTTGCCTGGTTCCTTGGATGTCGTTTGGACACCGTGCACACTTGGCAGCACCGCATTGAGGACGGCCAGGATCTCAAGGGCTTCAAGCGCTCTGGCCGGCCTCCCCTTTACGATGATACTTTCCATGCTCGTATCATCGCTTTCTTCTGCCAGATGGCGCCGCTTCCCGGTTGTACAAGATGGACGCTTCGCTGGGCCCATAACTACATTACACATCAACCCATGACGCTCGGCTCCCCCAGCCGTTCTACCCTTGCACGTATCCTTCATAGCCATCATCTTCGGCCCCATCGCCTTGCCTATTTTCTTCACATCGCTGACCCAACTTCTTCCCCAAAATGGAGCACATCACTGAGCTCTATCGCAATCCGCCCGAGCACCTTTTCCTTTTCGACCAGTTAACCGGGCTGCAAGCTCTGAGCCGGGTTGCTCCTGATTCGCCCCCAATGTCCAAGACACCAGCTCGGCAGGATTTCGTATATGTCCGGCACGGAACACTCTCCGTCTGTCCTGTCATGGACTATCGTACCGGTCGTATTTTTATGCGCACAATTGACAGCACTAAATCGGCTTGTATCACCGAAGTCATCGCTGAGCATATCGACCAATTCCCACCCGATAAAACGCTCCACTACCTCTGCGATAACCTTGCCGGACACTCCACCCAACTTCTTTGTGATCGAGTTGCGGAACTGGCTGGAGTCGATTTCCCCAAAGACTTGCTAACCCAAGTGCAACGGCGTGACTGGCTACAATCCACCAACAAGCGAATTGTCTTTCACTTCCTGCCCACGCATGGTTCCTGGCTTAACCTTATCGAGATATGGTTTGGGGTTCTTCGCTCCCAAGCCATCCGAGGGGCCAGCTTTTCCTCGATCGAGGAGCTTGAGCAGACTGTACATGATTTTACCGAGACTTGGAACCACCATTTTGCCCACCCCTTCAATTGGTCTTATACCGGCAAAGGCCTTCACGCACTCCTAATCAAAAGGAACATCGCCTGGCTGAAAAATGAGGCTTCCCAATTCAGCCCAAAATTCCTAGCGATACAGCTCGTGCTCATCCAGAAGTTGTTCCAGAATTACAGGGACAAAATCAAGCCCAAGCTTTGGCAAGAACTACTGGAGACCCTTATCACCAAGCAAGTCTTCGTAGAAACAATCCTGGCCGAGGGTCCCGACCTCGAATTGTTCGGTGAATTGAAGGCCTTGCTGGAGCAAGGCCTTCTTTTCTTCTACTTTCTATGCGCGAATACTACCGGTTTCAGATCCCAATTGCGCTACTATTGGTTGGTCATCTCAAAATGCCACCACAGGCCGGTTTACTTTTGAGACAGGACACTAGCCAATTCAGTGGAAAGCTTTTTAGATCGTATTCGGCTATCGGCCTGTATGTTGAGTGTCCCAGATAGGCAGAAAGTGCTCCGATTGCTGGTCAAAGAAATTTTGGTTTATCAAC
>JAAEPA010000276.1 GCA_024222475.1 Gammaproteobacteria bacterium
CGCCCAGCTGATCAAGCGCGGCTACAATTCTTCTTTGAGTGAAACTGAGAATGCCAAACGCCTCAATGCGCTCGTGACCCAGCTCAAGGCCATGAAGGACGCCCAAGATGGCGCAGCCAATTACTTCAGCCAACGCGGCACCATTCAGGGCTGGCAGGGCAGGTTGCCGACGATTTCAGACTTTGCTGTATTCGGCGACGATGCCGGTGACGATGAGACTGGCGACGCTCCATCCGCTGGCGATGTTCAGGACGGCTATCGTTTCAAGGGCGGTGATCCCAGCGATCCCAATAATTGGGAGAAGTTCTGATGGCAGGTCCGTGGGAAAGGTATCAGAAGTCAGAGGGTCCTTGGACCCGGTATCAGAAACGCGCACCGGCACAAGCCAACCAGGATGTCATGTCCAACTACGAGCCCGGCCTTATGGAAAGAGCTGGCAACTTTCTGTACGACACAGCCAAGGATATGGGGCTGCCTGCCAGTCGCATGCGTCGTGATGCGCAAAATCTGGACCATGCTGTTCGTGGTGCTGCCGATACATTGAGCTTTGGAACGGCCGATGAGATTGCGGCCGGTGCCAATGCTGCACTTGGCGGTGACTATGAGACCGAACTTGAACGTCAGCGGCTGATTGATGAACGTGGTGGCGGTGTCCGCACTGTTGGGCAGGTTGCCGGTGCCATGGCTGGCGGTCTCGGGCTGGCAAAGCGGGGATTGTCGCCAGCCTATAATACTGTGAAATCTGGAAAGGGTGTGTGGCCAGTCGTTAAGGCATCAACCGCAGAGGGTGCAGCTTTGGCTGGCTCCCATGGATTTGGCTCTGGCGAAGGTGGTTTGGAAAATAGGGCAGAAAATGCACTCAACCAAGGAATGGCAGGAGCTGGTATCGGTGCCGCTGTTCCTGTCGCCACGAAAGTGGTGTCCACTGGTCTGGGCAAAATCGCAAACCCATTCCGCTCGGCACAGACGAAGGCAGAGCGATTGCTCTCCCGCTCCCTGGAACGTGATGGGCTTACACCTGGACAAGCCGCAGCTCAACTTGATGAGATGGGACAGAGCGCAATGCCCATGGACCTTGCTCCGAACATTCGTGAGACGGCGGAAGGTATGGCCAGTATGCCCGGACCGGCAAAGACTTTGGTCAAGAGTGCACTTGATGAACGAGCTGCTGGGGCAAGCCAACGCGTCATCGGGGCAACGGATCAGGCACTGGGTCAGCCTATCGACACACTTGCTGCCGCAGACGACATCATTGCCCGCAGATCAGCAGCAGCCAAGCCATTGTATGATGCTGCCTACGCTAAGCCAGTTCCTTACACGCGCGATCTCGAAACACTCCTGAAGCGCCCCGCTGCCGCGCAGGCACTGCGGAAGGCTCAGACATTGGCTGCGAACGAGGGTGTGGCGTCACAGCAGTGGTTTGCCAATATTGCGGATGACGGCAAGGTTACGATTGAACGCGTGCCCGACATCAGGCAATTGGATCTCACGAAACGCGCACTCGATGACATGATTGATGGTGCCAAGCGTGCCGGCAACAACAACGAAGCGCGTATTCTGACTGGACTGAAAACTGATCTCGTCGGCATGATGGATGATGCGGTGCCAGAGTATGCACAAGCCAGAAATGCGTTCGCAGGGCCGAGCGCGGTACTGGACGCGATGGAAGACGGCCGCGGTATTTTCAAAAACCAGATGACACCGGCTGAATTGCAACGAACATTGGCTGGTATGGGCCAGAGCGAGCAGGAAGCCTACCAGCAGGGAGCCCGCGCGGCGATTGCCGACATCATGGGCACTGCCCGAAATGACGCCAATGCCGCCCGCGCGATGTTCGAGAAGGGTTACAATCAGGACAAGCTGGCTTTATTGGTAGGAAAGGAACAGGCCGATCAGCTTTTGAAGCAGCTGGACAACGAGCGGACCTTCATGCACACCCGCAATCAGGTGCTCGGCAATTCACGGACAGCACCGCGTCAGGAGATTATTCGAGATCTGGGCGGTAATCCTGGCGGCCCAGGTTTTTTTCGGAATTTGCTCAACACCAGATTTGGTGACGCTGCTGCCCAAGCTGGTGATGCGGCCGTTCGCACAGTGCGAAAACCAGCCATAGAAGCCAACAATGAAATGCTGGCTCGGTTGATAACCGATCGGCGGGGGCTGACAGACGCCGCACAGCGGATTGATTCCAGCGAAGTCATCTCCGCCAACCGGCGCGCGATCGTGGATGCTCTACTTCGCAATGCCGGGATAAGTGGTTATCCACGAACTCGGTAGTGGTCAGATGTCTTTGTAGGGTTTGTTTCGGGGGATGTTTTCCCAGCACCAGCCCCACAGTGCCGTAGCTGTTATGAAGCCTAGGCTGATCTGCACCCAGTCGAAACCAGCCCACCCCTTAAAGTACCATAGCCCCGCCCATGCAAGGGCAACTGCAACAATAAAAAAAAATGTTGATCGACTGCTACGCCGCCGCACTTCGGGTGCCAGTTCATACTGGTCATGCTCTATCGTGTCGCGTTCGCTATTATCGGCCATATGTCAAATATAGGTGCTGTCCCGGCCTTGTGTCCAGAATTGGCGCTGCCATCACTGTGGAATTGATGGAATGGATGTTCACCGGAAAATTTAGCTGATGCGGGGTTATCCGGCGGACGGGAACCTGAAGCGATATTGGCATGCAGCGGCAGTTGCGCTGTTGGAAGCGACAGCAGCATATTCA
The DNA here is from genome assembly GCA_024222475.1 of Gammaproteobacteria bacterium. Lineage (GTDB taxonomy): Bacteria > Pseudomonadota > Gammaproteobacteria > JAAEPA01 > JAAEPA01 > JAAEPA01. Next base: position 2,720 of record JAAEPA010000276.1, read on the forward strand.
GAGGCTAGTGCAAAGAACATTACAAGGTATCGAGATTGAAAGTGGAGATTTCGGCAGATACGCCGTTGCCTTACCTCCACTCAAAACCGATCATTTCCCATTGTTGATGTTCAGTATCAAACATGATCGCCGCAGCAAATTCCTTGCGAAGCATGGCACCAAATCCATTTTGTGCATCGACGTATGAGGCAGTGTACCAAACGCATTGGCCATTTTTGATCAGTTTCATATATCCAAACCGTGCCGACCTTGGCGATTTTAGAGTGCTTTTGGCATACTGTTGGATATTGCTCAGAGCGATAGCTTCAGCGTTTGATTTTTCGCAATAATGCTTGGGTTGTGGCGACTCTGTGGTTGCAATGCCAAAGAGCCCTATTGCCGCGGTAACAGCTAAAAGCCCATAAACTTTTAGGTGTACATCCATCCCAATAACTCCAATGTCCTATTTTCGTATCGTAGGGCATAGAGTATCGCGGAGAGGTTTTAATATTTCGTTTTGCAACCGTACAAGTTTCAGACAGTCCTATTCTTGTGTGGGAAAAGTGAACCGCCCATTCGACCGTTGCGACTTCTGATCTTGGATTGAAAGTGGCTACCAAGGTAACATGGGATTAAAGGCAGACTCTTCGCCGAAACCTCATCCTTTCCTCGCGCACAATGGACAATGTGAACCTACAAATGACAAATGTCGGCAGTCCCGACAAAAACCGCATCCTAGGACTTAATTCGAGTCATTCTGCCCACGAGGATGGCTCAGGACTCGTATTTTAAGGTTCTCTCGACATCACGCCGGAAAAGACGAATCGCGCTGTACAAGCCGCTATGGCCGATCATCGCCATTAACGGTTCTTAATTGTTCGAAAGAGTAAAAAATATTATGATTCGCACAACCGGGGGAAGGGATTTTAGCGATGGAGCCTAACTCAACGTTGACGATTTCAGTCTTTTACGCAAACCGGGCAGATGGTGGTGTTCGCGTAACAAGCCCGAATGTTCCGGGGTTCATATTGAGCCACCCGGACCGAGAGTTAGTATTTCAGGATATTGTTCCGGCGCTTGAGACGATACTGTCAGAAAAGTACGACAAGCCTGTCAGGGTTTCACTTTCCAGCGATGCCGCCGCAGACGACAAGACCAGCAATGTGGTCGGCTTCCCGTCGAAAGAAACTGGCGTTATTGATTACGTTGCCCGCGCTGCTTGATGGCACCGGTTAGGCGGTTATCGAGAGATGTTTGGGAAAAGCGTCTTCGTGACTGCGGGTGTTATCCTGCGGAAGGTCTTACGAAACTGAACACTGCAGAATGGTGGCGATGGCCATTCCCGGCAACACCGTTCACGGTTCCGGTGGATAGTGAAGGTTACATGGAGCAAGGAGCTTATTTCCGACTTATGGCAGACATGGCGGAACTGGCGCCGGCCGACTGGAAGTTTAACGATCCGTATAATATTTAACTAACTCCAAACGCGCGGATCTGGCCAATCAGAGCGAAATGGTTTTTTGAAATAGAATTCTGCCTAGATTGTTAATTTTTGTCTTCAATCAATTTAAGTTGCGCGTACTTTTGAGACAGGTGCAAGTCCCATGTATGTTTCACATCTAGTCCAAGCTGTTTAGCAAACTTTGATTGATTGCCGTCGTCTGTATAGAAAATTTCAGCTCCAGCTACTTTGGCAATTGTTGCGATCTGTCGGTCAAATTTGACTTCTTGCCAACCCGCACTTGTCCCCGCCTTTTTGTCATCTCGCGCATTTCTCAGAACTATTGCCAAGTCGATGGCGCAACGTGCATCGAACGACGCAATCTGAAAGGCGGCGGACCGATCTATTTGTTCGATTGCTTTGCTTACGTCCGGAACCGCTGTTAACAACTCCGCGAGACAAGGCGTAGGTATTAGCACGGTGTTCTGTTGTCTACTGTGTTCATCAATTAGGGACTCTATTCGCTCAAAACAATAACTTGCCGGCTGTCCGGTTGCCGGGTTTGGTGTTGGTTTGGTGTCTGGATTTAGAGCCAGTGACAAGAACGTATTGTCGAATGCAACAATCAATGAAACTGCCCGCCGTTCTTTTCGATCTCGTCAATTCTGGCTAAGGGGTCTTCTGGCCAATCAATACCCAATTCTCGGATTTGATCCACGGCCTGCCTTAGATTTTCCCTTTTCACTGGCGCGAAATCGGTGATGGTAAAATCATCGATACTCCATCCCCCTTCACCTGTTTTCGTCCACATCCCTCTGCCGTTTATTTTAACTTCTTCCATAAAGAAGTCGCGCATCGCTTTCACAATGCCAATGGTGGTAGTGCAAAATACAACTCCATAGGTTTCGGTTTGGACCCGGACCTTTGCGCCGTCAGCAGAGCCGGCGATGTAATACAGTCTCCCGGTAATACTGGCAGCGTCGCGAATTCGCACTTGGGTTGTGTCTTCAGCATGTTTACCGGGAAAATGAACTACATTCCGGTTATGGGCGTCATAAAATATTCCGCTTGTTCCGTCCTCTCGCAACATAGAATTTATGTTGTCCCGGGCAGCCAGCGCAGGTTTGGGTGCATTCTCGTCTTTGAGTGCAATAAGCCTCTTCACGAGATCGCTTTCGTGATTTCGGTCGATAGCAAACGTGCTGCCGTGGCTTCCACTGTAGACACCCAGCAGATGCAAATTGTCAGCCACGCCAAGCATCTTTTTTATTTCAGCATAATATTCGACCAAACGTCCAAAAGGCATGTCTTCGGGCGTTAAGTCGTCAATTTTGAACGTGTAACTTGTTGTTTCGGCCATTGGTTACACCTGAAATTTGCGGGCATAGCGGGCTTGGCTGCCACCGGGTTGTAGGGAATGTTATCATATAGGGCAGCAATTGAACCCTATCCCTAGTGTTAAATTGGTTAAGGTGCTGAATTGGATTCAACATTGAAGTCAATTTGCGATGATATTCGACGGCACGGGCTAGGACACGGAAGTCTCAGCGGTCGTTGCGACGCTCAAAATGGTGGCTCATACCATGAGGGACGAAACGGCTTGGTCAATTCATCAAGTACAGCCCTGTCTATCGATTTCTGGCATAAAGGCAGCCGCAAAACACACGAAGATAGCTCGATTAAAGATTACGGCAACTTCACACAAATCACCCTCACATGCGGGCATGCGATTATTTTGTTGTTACTTTCAAGGTCGATGCAAGACTGCATCCAACCATTGTCTTGAGGAAGGCTTTCGCGAATAACTTTGTGTTCGGTTCCGGCAACACCACCAGTAAGAATATTGAAACCCGCTGAGCACTCGCAGAGTTCCCTTGCAACGCTTGGATAGCACTCGCAAAGTTCTTGTGTATCGCTCTGATAGCACACCTTTGCCTGGCGCTCTGCAAAGGCAGTTGGTATCAGCGCCAACAAAAACACCAAAAATAGTGTGCAGCCACCCAGTAGCTTATCGGATGTGGTTTTGCCGTGTCTTGGCGACAGTCTTATTCTAATGGAGATCATTTTCCAAACCACCGGTTGAACCCTCAATATATGCTCGACCGGCAAAGAGTGTCTACCATGCCCGACAGAATAGGACCTGAAAACGCCCATATTGGCTGGTTGCGATCGCGCGACTAACAAATGTTGTGCATGCACAACATTTACCGTTACTCGCCTTCCCTTGACTTCTTCAATCGCACACCAGGCCCGCCGCCATTCTCTGCAATAAACTCCACGCCAGCGGCTTCAAGTGTTCTTTGAACTTTTTGAATCGTGGCCAATCCGCTGGAAAGCACCGATTCCCCCTGGGACTCCATTTTTCTGATCGTATTTGCGTGAACCTCGGACCTTTCGGCAAGCTCAGTCTGACCAAGGCCGCACAGTGCTCTTGCTGCTTTCAATTGGTTTCCTGTTGTAAGTGTCATTGTGTTTTATACACACTCCATTGTTGACTGCACACAGACATATATGTATGGATAAATAATAACATAATGTGAATGAACAACACAGAGGTGGGAATTTTGTGAGTGGAATGGCCCCAAACTGTAACGTCGAACATGAAAGGAGAGAATTGCAAAATGACCTGCAGGCCCTTGCAGCCTGAAACAGAGCGGGCCGGGAAGTGCGCTAACACTAATCCGGCCCTTCAACCAAAAACCCATCGAAAGTTTTTTAAAATGGTCGATAACAAATCTAAGAACGACGCCACGTCGATTTCAAGCCCTGACCCCCGAAAAAATAGGGGTTGGGGTTTTTCACGCCGCAAGGCACTCATGGGCATCGGCGCACTTGTGGCAGTCCCTTCCGCCGTCAAAGCAGCCACGCAACCGCACACGGCATCACCAGGGCTTGTGGAACTGATTGAACAGCACAGCCAAATCTACACAGCCAGCGATGCGGTTAATGCTCGCGTGTTGGAACTAGTCGACCATCCTGACCGGCCCTCACGGACTGAACTTCGTTTGCATGAAATCTGCGAACACGCGGGACATCATTTGGCGTGGTTGCACAAACGGTTTCTTACGGTTGCTGCGATTGATGAATATTTCAGCCGCAGCATTGCGGATTTGACGCAAGAAATTCGCAAATGGGAGGCTATGGGCGATAACCCGTTGGCTGTCAGGTGGGCACGTGAGAGCATCAAAAGAGACTGGCAGGCCGCAACAGCGAAATTCGGCAGGCGCAAAGATGCTCTTGACAGGTGGGACCGTGCATCCGGTCTTGAGTCCGCATCTAACGAGTCCGACCGGCTTCTTGATCGGCTCAACGACCTTGAGGCGCAGATCATCGAATATCGCTGCCTGACGGTCGCTGACGTTCAAGCCAAATCCGACCATTTTATCCGGCTTCATGAGCAGCGCGGGATTGAGATTGACGATCTCATGTTGCCCGTACTGCGGTCTATGGCGGCAGCGAAAGGGGGTGAATTATGAAAACCCCCATTTCACGTCGCAACGCAATCAAGGGCACTGCTGCATTGGCGGCAGTTTCTGCGATGTCTGCATCAGCGACACAAGCCGCACAAGCCATGTCGAAACTGGATCGGCTCATTGCTGAACATGATGACTTGTGGGATGAGCTTGCCGCCCTTGAACACGCAATGGATCCGGATTTGTCGGCCGCAGAATATGATGCGCTCCAAGACATATTTGACAAGCGTAACGGCTACCGCTTCAGCGTTGAACTTGCCATAGCCGCGTTTGCCTGCGCCAACATGCAGGAAATCAAAAACAAGGCGGCCTTTTTTATCAACCTGCAGCGCAAGTCAATCGAGCCTAACCCTGCGCTTATGCCTATTGATATCGATCATGCGTTCTTGCCCATGTTGGCTTCAATGATCGGCGGCGGTGCCGTGGTCGAACCGGGCCAGATCCTTGCCGAAACGAGCGGTCATTCTGACTGGCGGCTTGATACTCTTACCGTGATATCAGTGGCAATCGGCGATAGGTTTGAAAATCTGGTCTCCATCACTGGCACGATGGATGACGGGACGTTCGCGGCATGGGCGCGCGGCTATGCTGTTCAAAACAAAATACCCCATTGAAGGGCGGTGCAGCGTGAGCGCCGCTCTCAGCAACTCGATAGGTGGGGCCGTTGTGGCCCCGCTTTCCCTGTCAGAGTTGATTGCCGAGCACACAGCCACGGTCACGGATACGGCACAGCTCTATCGCCAGATACACGCCGCGAAGAAAGCGCGCCACAGGAAGGAACGTTCCTGGATCGACTCATTGATTGATGAACGTTTTGATTTCCTTGAATGCCACAAGCACGCGTTGGCGCTGGCTATCGCGGAATACCCTTGCAGGACGCCGAAAGATGTTCGCGCCAAAGCATCATTCTTTGCCGGGCTGCACAGCATGGACATATCGTTGCATCGGTATGTCGGACCGCTTCTGTTGTCTCTTGAAGCAGTCGAGGTTCGGGCCAATGGGAAAGCGTGACCGGCTGGCGAAAGCCTTTGTGCGGGCTTACCGTATTGAGGCTTACACAAGACAGGAAGGGCGCTGCATTTATTGTGGCGCTTTTCTCTCTGCCAAGACAGCCACGGCGGAACATATCGTTCCTACCAGTCGCGGCGGTTCGGATCGAGCGGACAACATTGCGGCTGCATGCGCGGATTGCAATTCTGTGCGGGGCAATCACAGTGTGGCTGACTTTCTGAAAAGGCTTCGAAAGCCTGAATCTTGTGCCCCGGCCAGACTTTGGATTTGCCATTTCAACAGGCGTATCAACAAGGCCGTGCAAAGGTGTGAAGCCTTCATAGAGCAGGCACGCATCCGGGGAATCGGCAGGTGAAGACAGAGCGCTAGGTTCAGCGCCGTCCTCACGTTTCATGTTCACGCAAAATCAATGGAGAGCGACATGTTTGATCGCACAAACATCACACGTCGAGCAGTTGTTAAGGGACTGGCCGCGATACTTCCAGTTGGGTTGGTGGGAGGACTTCACTCAGCCTGGGCTTCAACTTCAACAATGGAGGACGACATGAATGTAGCAATCAATCATGCAGACATCGAAAATACCAAAAAAGGCTTCTGGCAATCTTTGACGGAGGCCGAAGATGGCGAATGCGTAGATACGATGTATGCCCTGTATGATCGTCACGGCCTTTCATTTGACGATATGCATGACGAATTCGATCACTTGGACCGAAACAGACGGCTTTCGATGGAAGATTTTCGCGTTTGGGCTCGACGCAAATGGGAATGCGGACCGACCTTCCAGTCGGATGCGATAAATGCCTGTACTTTGCTTCCGCCGGACTTCAAGCACTTCACGGTATATGCCAGCATAAAGCTGAAGCGTGAACCCGGTGACCTTGTTGTTGTCGGACGGTATCCGGAATTCACAGTCGAGCAATTTGTTCAAGAAGACGACCGGCATCGCACCACTGGGCGGCGTGTGTTCAGGGTAGAGTTTGAAGTCGATTGACAAACTCAACCCAGGCCTGAGCGTCTGATCGACCGCACTGACATCAGAACCGTTGTGCACCTATGTACCCGGCTACGGAAACGTGGCCGGGCATTCCAGGAAACCTGAAACGGAACCACC
>JAAEPA010000277.1 GCA_024222475.1 Gammaproteobacteria bacterium
AGAAACAGACTCGGGAGCTCCAGGGCCTGATGGCGGCGGTGAATGAGTTGGAGAGCATGGGCGATGTCATCGAGACCGATGCGGCGGCATTGTTCGATGCCGCGCAAGAGAAGGGGGTCAAGATCAGTGAGCCCACCCAGCAAGTGCTGGCCAATCTGCATGCCAAGGTTATCGAGAGTGTCGGGCATGCCCTGCACGCTGTGGCCCATGCCGATCAACACTCGGCACAGACCGTGATCAATTCTAAGTCCGAGATCAATAAGTTAGTGGTACGGGCGGATGTCCATCTGGCGCAGCGATTAACGACCGAGGATCCGGGCCGACTGGGCCACTATTCGGTGGAGATCGAGATGATTGAGAAACTTAAGCGAATCTACTATTTCGCCAAACGGATGGCCAGAGGTGTGGCGCCTAAGGCCTAAGACAATACTGCTGAAGTCTGGGTTGCGGATCGTCGTGCCGGCCCCTCGCTGCTGATGGAGGGGTCTTACCAAATAGCTCGGATTTGGCTTACATAGCCCGTAAATTATGCACATTCTCGCTTGTTTGTTGATTCGGCAAGAAAATTTTCACAACTGTCGATAATCAATGGCATGCGATGTCTTTGGAAAATATATGTTGTAAACAACGTCTTGAGTGATTGTTACGTAAATTGATAAAGTATCAGGCTTAGTAAGGGGAACTTGTTTTTTAGGTCGGTCGGATATAGCATCTAAATAGATGCATGCCGAGGCAAGGCGCCTTTTCTACAGGGCTTGCCCACCGAGGGTGGTGTGTGGTAATAAGAAAAAGACTTGTAAGAGCCTGCCGGGTCGAGATAATAATAAAGAGGAAATCTGGCTGATAAATGCCTCTTCTTCAGTAGCTGTAATTCGATTTCCGGTAGATTCCTTAGAGCTTATGAATAATTCTCCGCACGAAGCGAGGGGTTCCTGGGCGTGTCTGGTAGATGCAGGCGTCCTGATGTTTGGGTGTGTCGTCCGTTCTACATGACCTTAGGGGCCCTGCAACGCGTTGAGGTGAGTCTGCGTCCGTAGGGGTATTCACAAGTGCTTAGTTCCTCCATTTTCCTTTTCACTTTCGCTTAAGGTTTAACAGTTATGCAAGGTCTTTATGATCCCGCTAACGAGCACGACTCCTGCGGTATAGGTTTTGTCGCTGATATTAAAAATCGCATATCCAACAAGATCATTCGTAATGGTCTGGATATTCTCGCCAATCTAGCCCACCGTGGTGCGGTGGGTGCCGATCCGCTGGCCGGAGACGGAGCCGGGATCCTGATTCAGATTCCGGACGGTTTATTGCGGGCCGAATGCGAGAGTCTCGGCATTTCTCTTCCGGCCCCGGGAGATTACGGGGTAGGCATGTTATTCCTACCGCGTCAGCAAGCGACTCGTCAGGCCTGTGAAGGTATTGTGGAAAAAGTTGTATGTGCCGAAGGCCAGGCCGTATTAGGATGGCGGGATGTCCCGGTAGATAACAATTGCTTGGGAGAAAGCGTCAGACCCATCGAACCGGTGATTCGCCAGCTGTTCATCGGCCGCGGTGACAACTGCGCCGATACCGATGCCTTCGAACGCAAACTCTTGGTGATCCGCAAACAGGTGAGCAAGGAGGTGTTGGGGTTGGATATGGAAGGCAGCAAGACCTATTATATTCCCTCCATGTCCGCCCGCACACTGCTTTACAAAGGAATGATCCTGGGAGAAAACATGGCGCGGTATTATCTGGATCTAGACGATTCGCGTGCCGAGTCCGCATTGGCCCTGGTGCATCAGCGCTTCTCTACCAATACCTTCCCTTCTTGGCATCTGGCCCAACCTTTTCGCTATATTTGTCACAATGGTGAGATCAATACCCTAAGGGGTAACATCAATTGGATGTACGCTCGCCGCCAAGGCATGTCTTCTAAGGTTCTCGGTGAGAATCTGGCAAAGATGTGGCCGCTGGTTGGGGAGGCCGCTTCTGATTCCGCAACGCTGGATAATGCCCTTGAGTTGCTATTGGCTGGCGGCTACTCCTTGGCACACGCCGTGATGATGATGATCCCCGAGGCATGGCTGGATAACCCACTGATGGATGAGCAACGTCGTGCCTTCTATGAGTATCACGCCGCCTTGATGGAGCCCTGGGATGGACCGGCGGCAATCTGTTTTACGGATGGACGGCAGATCGGTGGCACCCTGGATCGTAATGGGCTGCGACCATCACGCTATCTAATCACCGATGATGACAAGGTGATGATGGCCTCTGAGATGGGGGTGCTGGACATTCCCGAGGAGAGGATCGTCAAGAAATGGCGGCTGCAACCGGGAAAGATGTTTCTCATCGATCTGGAGCAAGGGTGTATAGTCGATGATGCCGAACTCAAGGCGTGTCTCGCCCGGGCCAAACCCTATCAGAAGTGGCTGGATGAGACTCAGATCCGAGTGCGTCATCTGCCTTCCGAGGTCTTCGCCATGCCGCCCGACCCCAATACCCTCCGGCGACGCCAGCAGGCCTTTGGTTATAACCAGGAAGACATCAAGTTTTTCTTGCGGCCCATGGCGGTTACCGGCATGGATCCCATCGGTGCCATGGGTAGGGATATCCCTCCGGCGGTGCTCTCCAGCCGCCCCAAGATGCTGTATGACTACTTTAAGCAGAATTTTGCCCAGGTGACCAATCCTCCCATCGATCCGATTCGTGAGGAGCTGGTGATGTCTATGGTTTCCTATATTGGACCACGTCCGAATATCCTCGATCTAGATACGGGCGGCTCCCATATGCGACTGGAAGTGCGCCAACCGATCCTGACCAATATGGATCTGGAACGTATCAGGCGTATCGAGGACAATGTCAGCGAGGCCTTTCGCACCCGCACCTTATCTATCTGTTATCCGGTGGATCGTGGTGTAGGCGGCATGTTGGGGGCCCTGGATCGGGTGCGGTGGCAAGCTCAGGAAGTGGTTGAAAAGGGTTATAATATACTCATTTTGTCTGACCGCGGTATGGATGCCGATCATATCGCCATCCCCGCATTACTGGCCACCGCTGCCGTCCATCACCACCTGATCCGTGAAGGTCTGCGCACCTCGGTGGGTCTGGTGGTGGAGACTGGCGAGGCGCGTCAAGTGCATGATTTCTGCTGCCTGGCCGGGTATGGTGCGGAGGCGATCAACCCCTATCTGGCGTTCGATACCGTATCCGCCATGGTCGATGAGTTCGCCAGTGACGTCGAGGGGGTGTTTGTCGAAGAGGATGCCCATAAACGCTACATCAAGGCATTGGGCAAAGGTATTCTAAAGGTGATGTCCAAGATGGGGATATCGACCTATCAGTCCTACTGTGGTGCTCAGATCTTCGATGCCTTGGGTTTGGCCAGTGAGTTCGTCGAGAAGTATTTTGCCGGTACCCACAGTGTAATCGAAGGCGTGGGACTCAAAGAGATCGCCGAAGAGACCTTAAGCCGTCACCGTGTCGCCTTTGGTGATGCCCTGATCTATCGTGAGGCCTTGGATGTTGGGGGCGAGTTGGCCTACCGCTTGCGCGGCGAGACACACATGTGGACACCCCATAGCATGTCTGAACTACATCATGCAGTACGGGTCGGCGATTACCAAAAGTTCGGTGGCTATTCCGCGGCGATGAACGAGCAGAACGAGCAGTTGAAAAATCTGCGGGGTTTGTTTGAGTTTAAATTTGCCGAACGATCCATCCCGCTCGACGAGGTGGAGCCAGTGGAGACCATCGTCAAACGATTTTCGACCGGAGCGATGTCCTACGGTTCTATTTCCCGGGAGGCTCATACCACCTTGGCCATCGCCATGAACAGGCTGGGTGGTAAATCTAACACGGGCGAGGGCGGCGAGGAATCCGAACGTTATACTCCATTGTCGAACGGGGATTTCATGGGTTCCGCGATCAAGCAGGTGGCCTCGGGACGGTTTGGTGTCACCGCCGAATACCTGGTCAATGGAAAAGAGATCCAAATCAAGATGGCGCAAGGAGCCAAGCCTGGTGAAGGCGGCCAACTCCCCGGCCATAAAGTCGATGAAACCATCGCCAAGGTACGTCATTCCACGCCGGGTGTCGGCCTGATCTCACCCCCTCCGCACCATGATATCTATTCCATAGAGGACCTGGCGCAACTCATTCACGATCTTAAAAATGTCAATCCACAGGCCCGTATCAGTGTCAAACTGGTCTCCGAGGTTGGAGTAGGCACCATCGCTGCCGGGGTCTCAAAGGCCCATGCGGATCACGTTACGATCTCCGGGGATGAGGGGGGCACCGGTGCCAGTCCGCTGACTTCTATCCATCATGCCGGATCGTGTTGGGAGATCGGTCTGTCCGAGACCCATCAAACCCTGGTACTCAATGGGCTGCGGGGGCGAATCGCGGTTCAAGTGGACGGCGGGGTGCGCACCGGCCGCGACGTAGTCATCGGTGCATTGCTGGGGGCTGACGAGTTCGGTTTTGGTACTGGGGCGCTGATGGCCATAGGATGTCTGATGATGCGTAAATGCCATCTCAATACCTGTCCGGTGGGCATTGCTACTCAGAATCCGGAGCTTCGCAGGCGATTTCCGGGCCAGCCTGAACACCTCATTAATTTTATGCAATTCGTGGCCCGGGAGGTACGCGAGATCATGGCCGGGCTTGGGTTTCGTAACTTTAGCGACATGATTGGCCGCTCCGATAAGCTGGATATGCGCCATGCCATAGACCACCACAAGGCCCAGGGACTGGATTTCGGTCGGATTTTACATCGACCCCAGGTGGGATCCGAGGTGGCCGTATACAATTGTGAAATCCAAGACCATGGGCTGGAGGGCGCCTTGGATCAAGAACTCATCACACGTTGCGAGGCCGCTCTGGAGCGTGGTGAGCCGGTATTGATCGATGATTTCGAAGTTAAAAATGTAAACCGTACAGTAGGTGCGATGTTGTCCGGGGAAGTGGCAAGGCGATACGGGCAAAAAGGGCTTGCCGATGAAACCATTCATATCCGTGCTAAAGGGACGGGAGGACAAAGTTTTGGCGCCTTTTTGGCTCGAGGAATCAGCATTGAGCTGGAAGGCGATGCCAATGATTATGTCGGCAAGGGTCTTTCGGGTGGCCGTATTGTGATCAGACCTTCGAAACAGAGCAAGATTCGACCGGAAGCGAATATCATCGTCGGTAATACCGTGCTTTACGGTGCGGTTGAGGGTGAGGTCTACTTCCGTGGTGTTGCGGGCGAGCGATTCGCGGTGCGCAACTCCGGAGCTACGGCGGTAGTCGAAGGGGTTGGAGATCACGGTTGTGAATACATGACCGGTGGGGTAGTGGTCGTGCTCGGGGATACCGGCAGGAACTTCGCCGCCGGAATGAGCGGTGGGGTGGCCTATGTGCTCGATGAGGCTGGGGATTTTGAGCAGCGCACGAACCTGGCGATGGTGGAGTTGGAGCCCATCGCTGATGAGGCTATAGCCCTAGAGGACCTGGATTACCAGGGAGCCGATCTGGAGACCCATGGTCTGGTGGACGTCATGCACGATATGGCACGTCACGACGCGTCGCGTTTGAAAACCATAATCGAGCGCCATCTTCATTACACCGACAGTGATTGGGCCAGGCAGATACTTGCGCAATGGGAGGAGTATCTGCCGAAGTTTGTCAAAGTCATGCCGGTGGATTATCGGCGGGCCCTTGAACAGATGCAGGCGCAGTCACGACCTAATGAGCATTCAGGTGCCAGTATTACCGTGGGGGCTTAATTATTATGGGAAAACCGACAGGATTTTTAGAGATTCAACGACGCGACCGGGCCTATGGGGCGGTGCGGGATCGTATCCAGCATTATCAGGAATTTGTAATACCTTTGCCTGATATGGAGGTGGAGCATCAGGGCGCTCGGTGCATGGATTGTGGTATACCGTTCTGCCACACTGGGTGTCCGGTAGATAACCTGATACCCGACTGGAACGATTTGATCTTTCGCAGGAAATGGCCAGCGGCACTGGAGGCGCTGCATTCCACTAATAATTTTCCTGAATTTACCGGTCGAGTGTGTCCAGCGCCCTGCGAGGCTGCCTGTACGTTGAACCTCTTCGATGAGCCGGTAACCATCAAGAGTATCGAGTGTGCAATCATAGATAAAGGTTGGCAGGAGGGTTGGATCATACCTAGAATAGCCAATCGTAGTACCGGCAAGCAGGTGGCGGTGGTCGGTTCAGGTCCCGCCGGCCTTGCTTGCGCCCAGCAGCTTGCTCGCGCCGGGCACGGTGTTGTGGTCTATGAGAAGAATGCCCGGATCGGAGGGTTGCTACGTTATGGCATTCCGGATTTCAAGCTGAACAAGCAGCTCATAGACCGGCGTATGGCACAGATGCAGGCCGAAGGGGTAGAGTTTCGTACCAATCGCCATATCGGCGTGGACGTTCCTGCAAAACGCCTTTTCGATAAGTTCGATGCGGTAGTGCTTACCGGTGGTTGCGAACGGCCCCGAGACCTCAAGGTTCCGGGCCGGGAACTCAAAGGGGTGCATTTTGCGATGGACTTTCTCATTCCGCAAAACCGCAGAGTCGCCGATGAACCCTTCGATGACAGCACTGAATACATTGCTAAGGACAAGGATGTAGTGGTCATCGGGGGAGGAGATACGGGTTCGGACTGTGTCGGAACCTCGACCCGCCATAGAGCAAGATCCATTACTCAGATCGAGCTTTTACCCAAACCCCCGAGGCGCGAAGATAAATTACTCACCTGGCCCAACTGGCCTATGAAACTGCGTACTTCGACCTCGCATGAAGAGGGTTGTGAGCGGGACTGGGCGTTGAGTACCAAGCGTATCCTGGGTAGTGAGGGAAGGGTAAAAGCGATTGAATTCGTGCGTTTGGAATGGCATCAGCAAGATGATGGGCGTAGGATCATGACTGAGATTCCCGGCAGCGAGTTCGAGATCAAGGCCGATCTGGTGTTGTTGGCCATGGGGTTCACCAACCCGGTGCAAGAGGGCTTGTTGTCGCAATTGCGGGTGGAGCTCGATTCCCGAGGTAACGTGGCGGCTAATATGGAAAACTATAGGACCTCCGCCGACCGAGTTTTTTCAGCAGGCGATATGCGCCGCGGCCAGTCGCTAGTCGTTTGGGCCATCCGTGAAGGACGACAGAGTGCGCGAGCGGTGGACGAGTATCTGATGGGGAGTTCCGACCTGCCGCGATAAATCTTTTTTTACGGAAACCTAGACCCTATGTTTTAGCCTCCTTAAACTTGCAAAAAATGTCAAAAAATAGGGTCTAGGAGGCGAGTCTGCCATTCCTGACTACATTGTTCGCCAAAATCGAGGGTTCATCTCCTTGATCTCCTCATCTGAAGGTATCGGGAAGTATTTCGTCTCGTTTTGGGAAGCGAACATGAAGCCGTGTCGGATGGTCCGGTAGGAGATATTGTCAAACATGCTTGCCAGGCTCAAACCCTTACCTAGTTTTTCCGGTCTGGTGCGCATCTCCAGGATGGCGTCCCGAAGCTTACCCGGATGCAAGCCGCCAATGGGGGATTGCATAGTGGGGCGCTCTTCGAAGTCCTTCAGGAAATCGTCAATGTTCAGTTCTACTTGGGTGTAGAATTGTTTAGGGGCACTCTTGGAGAAATTGGGATCAGTAATCTGGTGTCCAAATTCCGGAAAATTGCATCGCGATAGCACCAGCATCTTCAAAGGGGTGATTTCCACAAAGATTCTCAGGTATCCAGCTTGGTGCTCCTTTTCGTACGGTGCTGGTTCCAGAGTGATGGCGAAGCCTTCCGCGGAGGTGAGGTACAGCCTTTGAATGGTCGAGAGATCAATATGTTCTAGGACGCGGTAACTGCTTATAAACCGGGTAGCCTTTGGGCGGCCGTCCCGGTGAGGAACCAGCGCTGCCAGTCCATCGTCTATATTGAAAAATGGATGTCGAAACCTCAGTTCGATCTCGGCGAATATGATTTTACCGCTGTGGTAGCGGGTAGATCCCGAGGTATAGTGTTTGGCAAAGCTATGCGGCTCGAGTTGAGAGGCAACCAAGGCCGGGTTTGGTGAAAGGATCTGATAGAGATGGCTATCGTATTTCATGTCTGTGTCTCTGGTACGGATTGGATCAGGCCACTTATTTCATTCGCATTGTTCAGATAGTAACTGATTAGTTACGCTTAGTCCCCTTCCTCCTGCGGTTTGTATGCCGCGGTGAGTTCCTGCTGCGCCTTCGGGGGTACGGGGTCGTAGTGGCTGAATTCCATGGTGTAACTGCCTTCACCTCCGGTAATGGATTTCAGTTTGGACGGATAATTGGTCAGTTCGCTCAAAGGCACCTGTCCGCTGATCTCGATCCGATTGTTCGGTAGTGATGTGGTCCCGTTGATCCACCCCCGCATCCCTGAAATATCTCCGGTAATATCACCCATGGCATCGTCTGGGGCGGTGATTTTTAGGTTTGCAACAGGCTCAAGAATGATAGGTCTGGCTTTTTTTACGGCGACCAGAAAGGCCTTTTTCCCAGCACTAACGAAGGCGATTTCTTTTGAGTCTACGGGGTGGTGTTTGCCTTCGTAAACGGTCACTCGCACGTCTTGCAGTGGATGGCCGGCAATGGCTCCACCCTCCAGCACTTGACGGACCCCCTTTTCTACCGCGGGGATGAACTGGGTGGGTATGCTGCCACCCACGACTTTATTGACGAATTCGAACCCTGAGCCACGTTTTAGAGCCTCGATTCTCAGCGACACCTCACCGAATTGACCCGCGCCTCCGGTTTGCTTCTTGTGGCGGTGGTGACCGTGGGCGCCGGTTGTAATGGTTTCGCGATATGCGATGCTTGGGGTTCTGGTCTCGACATCGATATGGTATTGTTCTTTCATCCTTTCCAGCAACACCCGCAGGTGAAAGTTACCCATACCAAGGAGCACCGTCTCATTGAGGGTTACCCGGTGTTCTACCCGAATGCAGGGGTCCTCCGCAACCAGTTTCTGCAGCGCCTCCGAGAGCTTCTGCTCATCTCCACGCCGTGTTGGTGTTACCGCCAGCCCATGCATCGGCGCAGGACATACCATTGAGCGCAGATGGTAGTAATCCTCGTCATGTGAGTCGTGCAAGACGGCATCCAAATGGATCTCATCCACCTTGGCAATGGCACAGATATCGCCAGGTATGCCCTGCTGGATCTCGAAGTGATCCTTGCCTTGCAAGCGTAGTAGATGAGCTATTTTAAAGGGCTTACGGGCATCCCCAATATAGAGCTGGCTACCTGGATTTACGGTTCCCTGGTGAATTCTGAATACACCCAAGCGGCCGACAAAGGGGTCGACGGTAATCTTGAAGATGTGAGCGATCACATGTTGCGTAGCGTCTGGGACAACCTTGACGGGTACGGCGTCAGGGCCGTCTCCTTTAAGAAAGGGCGGTGGGTTGCCTTCCATCGGGTTGGGCATGAGTCGGACGATGATATCGAGCAGTTCCTCAATGCCGGCTCCGCTGTTGGAAGAGACGAAACAGACCGGGATGAGATGGCCCTCGCGCAACGCCTTTTCGAACGGGTCATGCAATTGCTCTGGACTGAGATCCGCTCCCTGCTCCAGATAGATCTCCATCAATGCTTCGTCTACCTCGACCACCTGGTCGATGATTCGGGTATGGGCCTGCTCGATGGAGGAGAAATCCGTACTGGAGTCGGTGGGGGCAAAAAAACAGTCTACTACGGATGCTCCGGCATCGACCGGCAGATTGATTGGCAGGCATTCTCTACCGAATTCCTGCTGGATCTGATCGAGTAGGCCGGCAAGATCGGTCTCGGGCGCATCCATTTTGTTGACAATGATAATCCGGCACAGCTTGCGTTCGGCACCGGTTTCCATCATCCGCTGGGTCAGCATCTCAATTCCGGTCTGGGCATTGATCACGATCGCCATCGTGTCAACCGCCGGTAGTATGCTTAAGGTGCGGCCAATGAAATCGGGATAGCCCGGGGTATCTATCAGGTTGATTTGTTTGCCGTGATAGTTAAGGTGGCAGATGGAGGGGGCGAGGCTATGTTGTAAACGTTTTTCCTGTGG
>JAAEPA010000278.1 GCA_024222475.1 Gammaproteobacteria bacterium
ACCGGTGATTTACAGCGGTGGTCGCTCGCATGAGATACAAAATAGCCAAAATAACGAGGAATGATGCAGTTCGAATCAACTCGTCTTGTATCCTACGCGAGAGACCACCGCTATAAGTGAGAAGACCTCCTCCCTCCGTGTCTCTGTCTATGCCACCACACCCAGCCGTTCACCGGTGGAATATTGCTCCTAAAAATTGCCGATGGTCAGCGATTTACTGGGAAAAACAGCAGGGTAAGTCCTCAGGAGGCGAAAGCCCAGACCGTTGAAGCGAAAGCCGGGCGTATCCCTGCAGCGATCCGCGGCGCGGACGCGGGCCGGGTAGTAGTACCAGCTGCCGCCCCGAAGCACGCGAACGGCGCCTGAACTTGGACCCTGGGGATTGTTCTTGGGACTGCTGTTGAAGTAGCCCTTGCCGTACCAGTCGCCTACCCATTCCCAGACATTGCCGCTCATGTCGTACAGGTCTAGACTATTGGCCGCTTTTTTCCCTACGGGATGGGTCTTGCTCCCGCTATTTTTGGAAAACCACGCGACCCGATCCACATCATTGCCACCGCAATACTTCTCCTTCTTGCCTCCACTGCGGCAGGCGTATTCCCATTCCGCCTCAGTCGGTAGACGAAAACGTCCTTGCCCTTTGGTATTTAGCTTTTTGATAAAACTCTGCGCATCATACCAGGAGACCTGCTCTACCGGATGGTTGTCTCCCTCTTTAAACCCCGATGGATTGTTCCCCATGATCTTTTTCCACTGCCCCTGCGTCACCTCGTACTTCCCCATCCAAAACCCATCGACACAGACCTTGTGTACCGGCTTCTCATCTGGGTCACCCTGGGTGCTGCCCATCTGAAAACAGCCCTCCGGCACCCAAGAAAAGGCCATCCCCGTCACTCGGTCACGCCACTCACCAGCCCGCGCAGGTACTTCCGGTATATTAACGCGTGCCGGATTCGATGCTTTTTCCTCAGCTTGAAGCGCAAACGCAAACACTTGCCGCGTCGAGGAAAGCTCCACCCACCTTCGTTCAGTCTTATAACCAGACTGGCCCACCTCGATGTGGTAGCGCCCGGCAGACAGTGTCATCCCGGGCTGGTACTTCGGACCAATGTTGAGGACGCGAATACTTGCATCGCTGGGG
>JAAEPA010000279.1 GCA_024222475.1 Gammaproteobacteria bacterium
ATGAGGCATTTTCGTTGCTGTCCTCCCTTTTCTGTAATCAAAAGAGTCTTTCTCTGGAAATCAATCCCGCCCAAGTCAATGGAAGTAACTTCAGCCCGTCGCATCCCCGTCTCCACGAGCGCATAAACGATGGCACGATTCCTCCAGGGGCGATACCCTTTTCTCCGTGGACGTTCGTCCGGAAACTCTGTCTTTTTGTTCCGCCGCCGATCTTTTGACCTTCCACCAATGACCGGGAGATGGTCAGCGGCATCCAAGAGTTTTCTTCGTTCGGATTCAGTGAGCGCCCGTTCAAGATCAAGGATTCCCTCGATGGCCAGGCTCTTGATCTTCCCCGTCGGGTTACCCAGAGGAAACGCCCGCAGCTTATGAATCCACTTACTGAAGGTCTTCAGGTGCGCGACCATGCGGTTAATGGTCCGATCCGACCATCGTCTCCCTCCTTTTTCTTTCACTTCGCTTCGAAGGCATTTACGGTGACAGTTTACTCAATACATTAAACATGTCAAACTGCGTTCATGGCTCGATTACCCCGTCTTGTTATTCCCGGTCACCCCCATCACGTGACCCAGCGCGGCAACCGACGTGCTCAGACGTTCTTTGAAGAGGGAGACTATGCGCTATACGAATATTTACTAAGTGACGCAGTGCAAAAGGCCAGCGCTGAAATCTGGTGCTATTGCCTAATGCCCAATCATGTCCATATCATTATTGTACCATCGGATGAAGATGGATTGCGCCGCACCTTCGC
>JAAEPA010000280.1 GCA_024222475.1 Gammaproteobacteria bacterium
AGAATTGGTAGCGGGTTCGGGTAAAGCGCTGGTTTTATTGACTAAAACAAAATCGGTAGAAATGACCGTCTACCTGCTGACCGCGTTCCTTTTGAAGGTAGCAGGTTCGGGTAAAAGCAGAATCGGTAGCAGGTTTGGGAAAAAAAGGACCAGGATCCTGTCCAAAAATAAAAAATTTGACCAATCGGGCAAAAACCCCTGGCATACCTGGCCTTGGCCAGGGTACCCTGGCTTTAGGGCGCCGGTTTTTCCCCCACTGAAATTTCGGGGAACCGACCCGGCTCACCCCTGATCCCGGTTTTTACTGACCATCCTTCCTGAAGTTTTTTCTCGTTCCTTAAGGAGAGCAAGCAATGCGACCTTTGCGTTTGGAGCCCTTACCCAATCCTGGTTCCGGTTCCCTTTCCCGATTCCCTTCCGGGCCTTGTCATGTTGCACGCTTTACCAAACCAACAAAAGAGAGGTTCACATGGGTAGACGACGACTCAAACCAACCGGTTTTCACCACGTGATGACCCGAACCGCACAGGGCGTTTTCTGGCTGGAAGAGCCCCAGGTCAAAGAGATCTTCAACGACCTCGTCGATTTCTATATCCAGGTCTATTATATTGAGGACCTGGCCCGAAATTGCATGAGCAATCATACCCACCTTGTTCTGGAGGTCAGCCAGCCGGAGATCGATATCGATGACCTGCGGCGGCGCTATGAGTTGGCCCAGACCCGCCTGGTCAAACCACGCCCTTTCCGCAAGGAAATGGCCGAAAACATTTATAAAAAGTACACCGATTTAAGTTGGTTTATGTGGGAGATCAATAGGCGGATGGCCGTGCTCTATAACGAGATGAAAGGAACCAGGGGTCATCTCTGGGGCGCCCGGTTCAAAAATGTGGTGGTTGAACCCGGCGAGAACCTGCTCAGGGTCATCGCCTACGTGGAATTGAATTCCGTCAGGGCTGGGATGGTTGAAGACCCCAGTGATTTCCCTTACAGCTCGGTCGGTCGCATCAAAGAACAGCAGGAGCAGGGCAAGAAACCGAAAGTACCTCAGATCCCCCTGCTGGAGAAATTACCGGAAGAGACCCGCGCCAAAACCTACGTGGATTTCATGCGCTACGTGGCCATTGCCCAGACGGAGCCGGATCTCCGGCTCCAACCTTTGCCGATCCACTTCACAAGACACGGTATCGAGGTCAACCTGGAAGCAATGTGTGAGGCATTGGAGAGCAGGGAGCCGGGGAACTGGTCCAACCTCATCTACGGATCAGCGGAATTTGCCGAAAAGACCTTGATTGGGGCGGGTTGGTTGGTCCCCATGAAAAAGCCGGAGGAGGTGGGCCAAAAGGCCCCGTTGGAGGCCGCCTGAGGCTCGCGGACAACCAAAAATACCGGAAAAAAGCCCACTGGGGCCACCGGTCTGTCCGGCCAACCGGTCCATATGATAAAAGGCCCGGATTTAGCGGTTCGAGACGGCCAAAAGCCATGATGAGGAACAAAATTCGCCATCACCAAACAAGAAGGTGAATCACCGCGGTGGATAAGCAGAGCCCCCAACCAGTACGATGCCAATAAAACCAACCGCTTATCCGAACCTGTTCCCGATGCCTCTTACCGGCACGCGGAGAAGACGAGTTATCCGTTTAAAACCAGCATCTTATCTGAACCTGTTCTTGATGCCGCTCTTGATGCCGCTTGATGCCGGTTTCTTGATGCCTTCTTATCCGAACCTGTTCTCAATGCCTTCTTATCCGAACCTGTTCTCGATTCTCCTGTTCCCGATTCTTCTCGATACTTTCTTTAGCCATAATAAAACCAGCCGCTTATCCGAACCCGTTCCCGATTCTCCCTTCCCGATTCTCCCTTACCCGAACCTGTTTAAAACCAGCATCTTATCCGAACCTGTTCCTGATTCTCCCTTTCTGAACTTGTTCCCGATTCTGTTTCCCCTGTTTCCTCGTTCCCAATTCCCCATAAAACCAGCATCTTATCCGAACCTGTTCCCGATTCTTCGGTTCCCGATTCTTGTCCCGGCTTATCCGAACCTGTTCCCGATTCTTCTTAGCC
>JAAEPA010000281.1 GCA_024222475.1 Gammaproteobacteria bacterium
CCGCATCTGGAACGGCCCACCTTCTTCCTGTTCCATAGCGAAGAGCCCTTGAGCGATGAGCTCCGGGAATATGTGCGGTCAAACGGATTATGGTATAGCGATCGGGTGCGTTTGAAAGACCTGTAGACAGGCGCAAAACGAACCAATCCACAGCCAGGATACCGGACGGGCCGTGGTCTTGCTTTTTCCGAGAAAAAGATGCGCTTACCCTTCGGTGTAGTTCGGTGTAGATAATGAAGAGGCTTTTTTCTGGTATGATGGAAGTGATTCAAAGCCCGCTCGGGCGGACACGCGTCGTTGGAGGATGAAATGACCCGCAATGCCAATCCGCTCACCATTGCCTTCAGGGAAGAGATCGGCGATCCGAACCTTTTTACGGGCCGTCAAAAGGACCTCGGTTTCTTTCTCGATTGGGTGGATCTGGTTCGCCGGGAAATCGGGCAATCCCAGGTGATCCTGGCCCGCAAGCGCCGGGGCAAAACCGCCCTGGTCCAGCGCCTCTACAACATCCTCTACACCCGCAACGACCCCAAGATCATTCCCTTCTACTTTCGCGTGCCCGAGGGCAAGATGGCCACGCTCGACTATTGTAAGCACTTCATGAGAAGCCTGATCAGCCAGATTCTGGGTTTCAAGCTACGCAAGCCCGAATACATACGCACGCCCTTGGGATGGGAAAAATTAGAAGCTATGCTCTTAGGCGAAGATGCCATACTCGACCAGTATCACCAGCTCAAACAATTGCTCGCGGAAAAAGATTCTGGTAATGCCTGGGAAGTAACCCGCGAAGCGGGCCACCATATTTCCATGGCCCTGGATGTCAAGATCATTCAGGTCATCGACGAGTTCCAGTACCTCAATGAACACATATACACGGATCGGACGTTTACTACCAGGGAACACCTGGCCACCTTCTACCAGAAAACCGGGTCCAGCAAGGTCTCGCCCCAGATCATTACCGGCAGTTACATCGGCTGGCTCACCAGGATCG
>JAAEPA010000282.1 GCA_024222475.1 Gammaproteobacteria bacterium
CATTGGAAAAAATATTGTCTGTCGCTGAACTGCCATTATCTCGAGCGTTGGCAGCTGCGTAACCTGATGTTTCCGCGTAATTGGCGTCCTGCAGCCAGGTGATGTTCAGTACGTCGTCGTAGATCAGACCACCACCGCGGTCGATCAGCGTCGCCTGCACCGTTCCTGCCATACCCAGTGCCAACAACCCCACACAGAGTGCACTGATTCTTTTTTTCATCAAGATCCCCTCCATCAATGAGTTTCCCGTCTAGTCTAGCACTCGGCGGATGTCTTAAAGGGCTATGCCCACCATCCCTAATAATCGAAACGCAAGATTGGAACCAATTCTTAGGGGGCCAATAGAATCAACCGCTTAAGTATTTCTGCCAGGCATACCGGGGTTGGTCAGTGTAAAATATCTCGACACTATTTTAGGAATTATCCGCATGATTCCCGGAGGACCACCCTCTGGTAGCGGAAAAATATTATTTTTTTCAGTGAGTTAGCAGTTTCTTAGAAATGAGACTAGAGTGTAAAGAATACCGACAATAAAACCCATTTTCAGCGCAAGAACACCCATAAACAATCGGCATAAAAGCGTAACCAATTGTTTATTAAAGTAAAAAATTTAACTACGGGAAGTGTAAGGTTTTCCGACAAAGCATCAGCGACCCGTTTCGGCCCCGGGAAAGTACCGTTTAGAAACGAACAAGGAATTCACCTGTTATACCTGCGCGTACCTGTTGATCATGCTGCCGGAATGATAATGAACGGTAGGGAACACACCAAGTTTTCATTTCTTGCGAACGGCTGTTATGGGTCGGGAGCTGACGGTCAGTGACGTCGGTGCGACGTCGCGGTCAGACTCGTTAGGACGTCATAGTACACGGAGTTTTTCTCAGAGCCGTTGTGATAACTTTTTACATGAACCCTGCCTCCTCCCCCTATCACACATCGGCCGGAAAATGGAAATGCGCCCGCCCAGGCTATGTATTTGAATCCCGGTCTAACTGCACAAGCGGAGACGGCCCTAGGTTTTCGAGGAGGGTATCTTACCAGGGCAATTGAGACCCAGGGCCTTTCTTAATCGTTAGGACTAATGTTGGGGGAAACGGATTGGCGCGCGGGGTAAAAAAAGGAGCGGAGTGAACCGCTCCCATCACTTGAGGTGCCATCCCTGGCATGGGAGGAATGAGGGTTTCTGAGTTTACTGAGTCTGTGTCGTCTGCGGAGCTACTGGAGCTGTCGGGGCGAGCGGAGCCGCAGGAGTGAGGGGAGGAACTACGCCGTAGGGGGCCGCAGCGTGAGGACCATAGCCATAAGGGGCGCCATAATGGCCGGAGTAAGGATGGCCGTATCCATGTCCGTATCCGCGTCCGTATCCCCGACCAGAGCCGTGGGTACGCCCGCTCATACTCATATTGAAATCACCGAACATGTCGCCGAACGCATCGCCAAGACCCGAACCGTATCCGGGTCCGCCCGAAGGCCCCCACCATGCATTGGCGGAACCGGCAGCGGCAGCAACGCTCAAAACACCCGCCAGTGCAGCGGCTTTGGTTAACTTTTTCATTTTCTAGTCTCCTAAATTTACGTTAAAGAAATCTGTTTGAATTCGCTTAGTGATTAGCGTCTCGATCAATGGCGAGCAGTATATAATTATTTCCTAATATACTGAAATATTATTTATTGGGTAGATAACGGCTTGATTATCTACCTACTCTGGGAGGGGTGTTGACCATCACCAGATCAATTATGTTGCAGTGCAACAATTTATGCGCTATACTCCTCGTCAACATGCTGGTAATCCACCATCCGGAGACATAAATAATGAACAACGAGATTATTTCTACATTAACTGAGCAGACCAAGAACGTCGTTGCACCCGTACAGGATTTAAATCGATTGGTTGTCGATAACGCCGAGAAGCTGGTCGCGTTGCAGATCGCGAGCATACAGAGCCACTATGCTTTGGGCTTCTCAAACTTGAAGGCGCTTCTTGAGGTACATGATGCTGAGGCCTTGCAGGCATACATCGGCACACAAACTGAGTTCGCCAAGAGCGTGAGTGAGCGGCTTGCCGGTGATGCGAAGGCGGCTGCTGAGCTGGGCAGTGACTTCACCGAAGAGGTTAAGAAACTCGGCGCGGAGAGCGTGAAGGCAGTGACTGAAAAAGCGGCTTAATCGCCCAAGCAATAGGTAATATATGGAAAAGCCACCTCCCGGCAGGGATGGTGGCTTTTTTGTGCGTGGCTTCTTTTCTATGTTCCTGTACAAAGCTTCCCAGGATAGGGCAAGGATGTGCCGCCTATGGGTGTAACCTGCCTTCCGCGCCTGTTTATGCCACTTGTTCTGTCAAGTTATCATCATGGGGAATGCTCGTAATACGGCCCAGCAAGCACGAAACTGTCATGAGGGGCACCATCAACGCCCCAGATACACCGCGGTAATCTGCTCACGCTCATGCCCCAGCTCACAACTGATCGTCAGCCGCGCCTCACGATCAACCACCTTCTCTGCCCGTGACAACGCCTTGCTCGTCGGCCCCCCCGCAGTCGGGGCAGCCCATCCGGTCATCTCTGCATATCGATCCTGAGCATAGGCATGGCGCAAGCCATGCATC